>JALSLH010000082.1 GCA_026988435.1 Methylophaga sp. | reverse complement strand
ATGCTTGTTGGCGCAGAGCATATTAACAGTTTGACTGAAAATGCTGTCCAGCTCTTTATCGGTGGTGAAATGGGCATTGGTAATACCACATCGGCTACTGCCATTGCCTGTGCTCTTCTTAACAAGAAGGCACAACAACTTGTCGGTGCCGGTACTGGGCTGGATCAACAAGCCATACAGAAAAAGGCCACTATTATTGAGCACGCCTTAACACGGCATCATAACCAATTAAACACCCCGTTAAATATTCTGCACATCTTAGGAGGCTTTGAAATTGCGGCGCTTACCGGTGCATATTTACAGTGTGCCAAGTTGGGAATACCCGTATTAATTGATGGTTTTATTAGCTCTGTTGCCGCCTTACTTGCTCAACACATTCAGGATGAAAGCCAGCAATGGTTTTTATTCAGTCATCAGTCCGCTGAACAGGGTCATCAAAAGATCTTATCTGCCTTGAATGCTACACCTATACTTAACCTTGATATGCGACTCGGTGAGGCTAGTGGTGCCGCCGTTGCCCTACCCTTACTCAAGTTAAGCTGTGCTCTACATAACGCTATGGCAACATTTTCTCAAGCATCGATATCAAACAATGATTAATCACAAACAGTCTTTTCTTACTGCTTTACAATTTTTAACCACCTTGCCCGTTAAACTGAGTGAGCCTATTGATGCAAAAAATCAAGGCTACTCTTTAGTTTACTACCCGCTTATCGGTCTTATTATCGCCGGAATTCTGCTCATGACTATTTTTAGTCTGCAATCTCAATCTTCTTGGGTGATTTCGTCTTTAACACTGACCGTATGGGTTGTACTAACAGGCGCTCTCCACCTGGATGGTTTGGCAGATAGTGCGGATGCCTGGTTAGGCGGTTTAGGCAATAAAGACAAAACATTAACGATTATGAAAGATCCTGCTAGTGGGCCTATTGCTGTTATCACACTGATAATCATACTGCTAGTTAAGTTTGTGATGTTGGCTGAACTTATCCAACAACAACAGTGGATTAGTATTCTAGCAGCCCCAGTTTTAGCGCGTTCGGCATTGCCTTTATTGTTAATTACCACACCGTATGTGAGACAAGCCGGTTTAGCATCAACTTTAGTCAATAACCTACCCTTGCAACCCACAAAAAAGATGCTATTGTTGGTTGGCGTAATCGCACTTTTTACAGTCAAATTACTGCCGTTATTTTTGCTTTTATTGCTTTTTCTGCTATTACGCCACTATATGATAGAGAGACTTGGAGGCATGACGGGCGATACGGCAGGCGCCATGCTTGAATTGCTTGAAACCAGCGCCTTACTTCTTTTTATTATCTTTTAAGGAATACCATGGTTGAGACAGATAAAACACAGCGTCATCAAAAGCGAATGAAACGTCATAAAGAAATCGTCGATGATAAAATTCAGCAAGCTGATAAAGATAAAGGCTTGTTACTTGTTATTACTGGCAACGGTAAAGGCAAAAGCTCGTCGGGCTTTGGCATGGTGGCTCGCGCTTTAGGTCATAATATGCGTGTAGGTGTTGTTCAATTTATTAAAGGTGCGTATAGCACAGGTGAAGAAACCTTTTTCCGTCGCTTCCCTGAACAAGTTGAATATCATGTTGTGGGTGATGGCTTTACTTGGGACACTCAAAACCTTGAACAAGACATTGCTTCGGCAGAAGCTGGTTGGGAAATATGCAAAAAATTACTCAACGATTCTGAGATCGATATTGTATTGTTCGATGAATTAAATATCGTGCTTAAAATGAAATATCTTAATACTGATGCCGTATTAGCTGATATTGCTGACAGACCAAGCATGCAACATGTAATTGTAACAGGGCGAGGTGCATCAGAAGCCATCATTGATGCTGCTGATACGGTGAGTCGAATTGAAGATGTTAAACATGCCTTTCGAGATGGTATTAAAGCTCAAAAAGGTATTGAATTGTAGTCACTCGGGCATAAAACATGCCGTGTCATAAAACTGAAATCTTATTCACATTATCTGTGGATAACTCTGTGTTTAACTTTTTAATTTAGTTAGAAACCTACGGTACGGTTATGCTTAATACAAAATGGTTACTTTTTGACCATTTTCAATTTATCATTATTATTCAACAACTTACAATGTCTGGTTTGCAAATCAATGAGTTATAACTACAAGCTTGAGAATTAATTGATAAGCAGTGGTAAATAGTGAATAACTTTTCGTCCATTAGTAAATAATGAAATATAACCATATGGCGTTATGTGACGCAGTACTCACCTCTACCGAGAACAATTATTCCTTTACAACTTCAGCTTGTTCCTTAAAGGAAAGCGCTAATTCACCATTTTTCAAAGATACTTTTACATGGCCGCCATTACTTAGTTTTCCAAATAATAATTCATCCGCCAGCGGCCGTTTAATCTTATCTTGTACCAAGCGCGCCATCGGCCGAGCACCCATTTTAATATCATAACCATTTTCAGCTAACCATTGGCGAACATTATCATCAATTTCTAGAGTTACATTTTTATCTTGTAGTAACATTTCTAATTCAAGCACTGCTTTATCTGCAACGCGTAATATTGCATCATTAGGCAATGGTTTAAATTGAATAATGCCGTCTAAACGGTTGCGGAATTCGGGTGTGAAGATCCGCTTAACAGCTTCCATACCATCAGATTGGTGGTCTTGATGGTTAAAGCCCATTGAAGCTCGTCCCATTTCTTGAGCGCCGGCATTACTTGTCATCACTAATACGACATGTCGAAAGTCAGCTTTGCGACCATTATTATCGGTTAATGTGCCATGATCCATCACTTGCAATAAAATATTGAACACATCTGGATGTGCTTTTTCTATTTCATCGAGCAACAACACGGCATGAGGCTGTTTAGTCACGGCTTCTGTCAACAAGCCACCTTGGTCGTAGCCAACGTAGCCTGGAGGCGCTCCAATCAGCCTAGAAACCGTATGGCTTTCCATATATTCAGACATGTCAAAACGAATTAGTTCTACGCCCAAGTTATGAGCCAATTGACGGGTAACTTCTGTTTTACCGACGCCGGTTGGACCTGTGAATAAAAAGGCGCCCGTTGGGCGTTCAGGATGCCCCAAACCAGATCGTGCCATTTTAATAGCAGACGATAGTGTCGCAATCGCCTCATCCTGACCAAAAATAACGTGTTTAAGGTTTTTATCCAGATTTCGTAAATTATCTTTATCCGTTTTATTCACTGTTTTTGCAGGAATGCGGGCAATTTTTGCCACAATGTTTTGCACATCCGTCACACCAATCATTTTTTTACGTTTTGATTTTGGTAAAATGCGTTGTGCTGCCCCTACCTCATCCAAGACATCTATTGCCTTATCAGGCAAGAACTTATCTGTAATATGACGCGCTGCAAGCTCTGCCGCCTGCTCTATTGCCGCAGTGCTATAACGCACCTCATGATGCGCTTCTAAATTTTCTTTTAAGCCTTTTAGAATTTGTATCGTTTCTTTAACTGTCGGTTCTGGCACATCAATTTTTTGGAAACGGCGCGCTAATGCACGATCATGCTCAAAAATACCTCGGTATTCTTGGAATGTTGTTGAACCAATGCACTTTAAATCACCTTTTGCTAGCAGCGGCTTCAATAAATTAGCCGCATCCATGGCACTGTTTCCTGCGCTGCCAGCACCAATCAAGGTATGGATTTCATCAATAAATAAAATCGCATCGTCTTGTTGCTGAATCTCGCGAAGTAATGCCTTTAAACGTTTCTCAAAATCACCACGATATTTTGTACCCGCAATCAATGCGCCCATGTCTAGTGAATAAATAACCGAGCTTTTTAATACTTCTGGTATCTCACCTAATACAATTCGTCTAGCAAGCCCTTCAGCCAGATGTGTTTTGCCTACACCCGCCTCACCTACAAATAAAGGGTTGTTTTTACGACGGCGACATAAGATTTGCAATGTACGCTCAATTTCATCTTTCCGACCAATCAATGGATCGATCTTGTTTTCTTCTGCTAAGACATTCAGATTAGTGGCATACAGAGCCAGTGGACTTTTAGCTGTATCGGTTTCAGTGCTGGCTTCTGCTTCTGTACTATCGATACTAGATTCGATTGCATCTTCAGCATTATGCGTAATGGCATTGACAATATCTAAGCGTGTCACCTCTTGTTTTTGTAACAAATAAACGGCTTGTGATTGTTGCTCTGAAAAAAGTGATACTAAGACATTTGCACCTGTAACTTCATTCCCACCAGATGACTGCACATGCATAACCGCACGTTGCAAAACACGCTGAAAAGCTAAGCTCGGTTGAGTTTCACGCTCAGTCTCTTCTGATAGAGTTGGAATATTATCGGCCAGTGAGTCAGTTAACTCTTGCCTTAGCATGGCAATATCAACATCACAATCTTTTAACACCGCAAGCGCTTGACCATTTTCTAATAAAGCTAATAAGAGATGCTCAACGGTCAAAAATTCATGTGAACGCTTGCGAGCATAGCTAAATGCTTGGCTTAGGGATTGTTCAAGCTCTTTACTTAACATTGCTTAATTCCTCTTTGCTATTCTTGTTCCATCGTACACTGCAAGGGATGGCCATGCTGCTGAGAATAGCTATTGGTTTGCTCAACTTTAGCCTCAGCGATTTCAAAGGTGAATAAACCGCAAGGTGCTTTACCTTCAGTGTGAACCTGCATCATTGTGCGCTGTGCACTATCATGACCCATATTAAATAGGTCTTGAAGCACTTCAATAACAAAATCCATAGGCGTATAGTCATCATTAAGCATGAACACCCGATATTTCGGAGGTTCTTTCAGCTCTGGTTTTGACGGTGCAATCGTTAATTGATTATCACCATGCCATTCTTGATCGTGTTCATCACTCATTATTATGCTTGTTCAACCATTTTTTTCAAATCACCATTTTCATACATTTCCATCACGATATCACATCCGCCCACTAACTCACCTTTAATATAAAGCTGAGGAAAGGTTGGCCAATCCGCGTAACGGTGTAAATTTTCACGCACTTCTGGCTCAGCTAATACATTAATATAAGCAAATTCTGCACCACATGCAGCTAATGCTTGTGATGTACGACTAGAAAAACCACATTGCGGGAACTCTGGAGTACCCTTCATAAATAAGATGACATCGTTTGATTCAACGGCCTCTTTAATTCTATCCATTACATCCATCTTTACAACCTCTTTAAATAACAAAATTTCTAATTAACTTCTAATATATAGTCAATAATTTAAATTTCAAGTCTAGCGTATCTGTAACAGACCTAAAACGCCTTCTAACCCACAATAATTTAGCGATGTCATTGCCTCTTTTTGTACTTTAGGCTTGGCATGATAGGCAATACTCAACCCAGCCTCCTTCATCATTAACAAATCATTTGCACCGTCACCCATGGCAATAACCTGTGATGGAGAAATAGATAACTCTTCACATTTAGCCAACAAAAAGTCTGCCTTAGCTTGGGCGCCACAAATTTCACCTTCAACTTCACCTGTAAGACGACCGTTATGTTCGCCTAATACATTGGCCATGGTGAAGTCTAAACCTAAACGCTGTTTTAAGCGCTCAGTAAAAAAGGTGAATCCACCTGAGACCAATGCCGTTTTAA
>JALSLH010000081.1 GCA_026988435.1 Methylophaga sp. | reverse complement strand
TTCACAACCAAATATTTTCTTCCCCACTTTTGTATTGATAGAGTCATCAAGTGCAAGCAATAATCTGCCCTCTGTTTCAGGCGAATCAATAAGCCCCCAAGTGGAGCGCCATAGCTTTTTCCACGGTTAGGCACGCCATCCTACCTCATGAAATACTTGGGACTCTTGTCGCCAAATATTCATTCACATACGGAGCGAATTGGATAAGCCCCAGTACGCCCTGCGTCCGCTTCACAACGCACAAAAGCCGCTACGTTAAAGCTACCTCAAATGGCTTGACGGCTTTCGGGATAACTACTAGCCTCCCTCGCGCACTGCTATCGCAGTGCACTTCGGATTGGCGAATTTCCCTGTCGCCTACTGCGGACTAAAAATCATCACTTCGCTATCGCTCCGTTTCCCTGATTTTCAGCGAATGTTTCTCTTGTTTCATCGTTATTATTCATTGTCTTTTCCTGGTTAGTAAGAGGAGGCTTAAGTTAAGATATTTAATGTAGGATGTGCCGAGGAACGAAGCACATCCTACCGATTATCTTGACTTAATGCTTGTGAGCTAAAGCCCCACCCTATTAGATTTTAATTATTTGAAGTTTTTTCTTTATTAATTAAATTTTTAATAGAAGCTTTTGCTTTATCATACATTTTCTCTACAACATTTTTACCATCAATTTCTTTCTTAACGGCTTTAATTTGATTTTTCATATCCTCATAAGCTTTAGAATCTTTATCGGTATAGCCTAATAAAGTAGCAATCTCTAATTGCTCCTGTGCCGCATCTAAAAGTTCATGTGCTTTTGCTTTGTCCTTATTTTTATCCAAAGCAGACGCTTCTATTAGCAAACTTTCTGTACGAATAATTGCCAAAGGAACAATAGTCTCCTCCATAACAATCGTCGATAATGCAGTATCTAACGTGAGCAGTGCATCTTCTTTTTTCCCCTCGACTAAAGCTTTAGTGGCCAGTTTAATAGCGTCCGGATAAGTTCCCATAGGAAGATAGACATTAACAATAACCATTTCATCTTTCATAGGCTCTATCATTGCCCGGGCCGCCTGAACCTTATGCTTCTTAAGTAAATCAACCACAATATCGGTTTCTTCTTTTACTAACTTAGGTGTTGTTATTAATGCTGAAATAGAAACACCACCATCAATAGGGACTAAATTAAGATTGGGATTTGCTGCTAAAGCGACATCAAATTTTCCAGATGCTGCTTGTAATAGGCTAATTGCCTCCTTTTCTTTGCCTTTCTTTGTTAATAGTTCTGTCGCAGCCAATACTTTACTATAACCCTCTAACACACCTTGGTTGACCGTTTTCAGTAAAGCATTTTGCTCATTTTCCAGCTGCTTAACCGCCTGATCAGACTTTTCTGTTTGGGCTTTGCCCATCAGATTCGTCGCTTTTTCTGTTGTGGTATTGGCTGCCTGAACAAAAGGCGCAATCATTAATGTGCCAATCAATAAGCTATTGATTAATTTTTTTGTTTTCATTTTTTCTCTCCGAAGATTAAATATAATACTGATGGAAATAAGGCTTTATCTGTACAAAGCCTTATTTCCAAGTTATTTACGTATTTCTACCCACTGATTAATACATTTGCTTTATTTTTGATCATCCACCTCCTCAAATTCAGCATCTAAAACATCCTCATTACTTGTTGACGTTTCGTTATCTGTGGCTTGTTGTGATGCTGACTCTGTTGTCGTCTTCATCATTGCCGTTGCTGCCTCTTGCAACGCTTTATAACAACGCTCAATTTCACCCTTATCATCACCTTTGAGTGCCGTTTTTAGCGTCTCTATCGCAGGTTCAACATGTTTCTTGTCTGCCTCAGATACCTTATCTGCAGACTCTTTTAAAGACACCTCAGTCGTATGAATTAATTGATCTGCTAAGTTTCTTGCTTGCACCAATTCATGTACTCTACGATCATCCTCTGCATGTTCTTCAGCATCTTTTACCATGCGTTTAATCTCATCTTCAGATAAGCCACTAGACGCTTTAATCACAATAGATTGTGATTTACCGGTTGCCTTATCTTTGGCAGAAACATTCAATATACCGTTAGCATCCACATCTAAAGTCACCTCAATTTGTGGTGTACCACGAGGTGCAGGTGGAATATCCGTTAGAGTGAATCGGCCTAAGGATTTATTATCTACTGCCAATTCACGCTCCCCCTGTAAAACATGCACCGTCACTTCAGATTGGTTATCTTCTGCTGTCGAGAACATTTCTGATGCCGAAGTAGGGATTGTCGTATTTTTCTCAATTAATTTTGTTGTCACCCCACCTAAAGTTTCAATACCTAAAGATAAAGGCGTCACATCCAAGAGCAAAACATCATCGACATCGCCTGATAATACAGCCGCCTGGATGGCTGCACCTACCGCAACTGCCTCATCAGGGTTAACATCCTTACGCGGCTCTTTACCAAAGAACTGTTTAACAACCTCAACTACCTTAGGCATCCGTGTTTGTCCGCCCACCAAAATAACATCACTAATATCACTATTAGATAAGCCGGCATCTTTTAAAGCCTGTTCACAAGGCTTTAAAGTGCTTTTAATCAAAGCATCGACTAAAGACTCTAATTTTGCACGAGTAACCTTAATATTTAGGTGCTTAGGGCCAGAACTATCCGCGGTAACATAAGGCAAATTAATATCCGTTTGCTGAGTGGATGACAATTCAATTTTGGCTTTTTCAGCCGCTTCTTTTAATCGTTGCAACGCTAACGGATCGTTATTGAGATCAACCCCGCTATCTTTTTTAAACTCCTCGACTAAAAAATCCATGAGGCGCATATCAAAATCTTCACCGCCTAAAAAGGTGTCGCCATTGGTTGAGAGTACTTCAAACTGTTTCTCACCGTCCACTTCAGCAATTTCAATAATAGAGACATCAAAAGTACCGCCCCCTAAGTCATAGACCACTATCTTTTGATCTTCTTTGCCAGATTTATCAATACCGTAAGCTAAAGCTGCTGCTGTTGGCTCATTAATAATGCGTTTAACATCCAGCCCAGCAATACGACCCGCATCTTTAGTGGCCTGGCGTTGTGAATCATTAAAGTAAGCAGGTACGGTAATCACTGCCTCTTTTATTTCTTCACCTAAATAGGCTTCGGCATCTTTTTTTAATTTTCTTAAAATTTGCGCAGAAACCTCTTGTGCAGAAAGCTTTTTACCATTTGCTTCCACCCAAGCATCCCCGTTATCAGCCTTGATGATTTTATACGGCACTAACTTAATATCTTTCTGTACTGCCTCCTCCTCAAAGCGACGACCAATTAAACGCTTAATGGCAAATAATGTGTTTTTAGGATTAGTCACTGCTTGGCGCTTAGCTGACTGTCCAATTAAAACCTCATTATCTGCATAGGCAATAATAGACGGTGTTGTTCTACTACCTTCCGCATTTTCAATTACTTGCGCAGAGTTTCCTTCCATAACGGCAACACAAGAATTAGTTGTGCCCAAATCTATACCAATTACTTTACTCATCTCAGTTCTCCTGTTTTATTTAATAACGTTACAACCCTTTACCATCAGGGCTGTCTTCTATGGGTTCGTAGTTTAAATAAAACCTGAGTTAAGTTATGTCATACAAGTGACAGTTAGTGCATTTTAATAAAAATATAGGAGCGGCTTACGCTATAAGTCTAGGATAGAATGGAATTCCGCAGTAGATAACAGAGTTATTGGCAAAAGGCGAGTCATAGTTACCCTAAGAATTTTAACTTGGCAAATTTTGTGTAAATAAGAGCGGAACACAAGATACTAGGGGGTCATATTGATTCACCGTATGACACGCCTATTGATATAGAATACGGCGAATTAAATCAAATAGACTTCTATTCCTAGCAGGGTAAATGGGCTGAACATACTGTTTGTTATATTCAGAGTAGACAATATGCAAGTAAAGAATATCGTAACCGCATAGATATTATGAATAATTGAGCAAAGCATAAGCTGAAAAGATACAAGCGGGAATAATAGCCCGACAGAGCGGTTTTTCATAGCCTCATAAGCGGGCAACTCAATTGCTAACTATCAGAATAAAAGAAACAGCAAAGTTAAGTCTTTTTGATTACTTAGCTTTTTATAATACAGAGTATAATCGTATGATTTTTCTTTTAGCTTGTGCAGTGGGACTAAATTCAATTCCTATGCTTACGTAACGCCTAATAATAGCTAATACCTTTAAAAAATATAAATCGTAATAAATATGAAAGTTAGTACGAAAATTCACATCCCCTTAGTTTTGGCACTGTTATTTGGACTCAGTATTATTATGTTTACTTCCTATCAAAGCATTAACACGATAAGGCAAGGAACTTACCAAGATGAAGCAAAAAGTTTGGTTCAGTCTTTTGAACAGAAGTTTCAGGCTAAAACAGATGTTGCGTTGTCTAATGCGATTAATATTGCCCATAATTATTTTGTGATTTCAGCATTGCAAGAAAACAAGCGTGCTATAGCCATTGAAGGGTTGCAGCCAATTATTGAGACTTATAATAAATATACTAAATTTAAGAATATAAAAATTCACCTACATGATAAGAATGTAAATAGTTTTGTTAGACTTTGGAAGCTTGATAAGTATGGTGATGATTTAAAAGGATTTCGAAATACCATTGTAGCAACCAAGCAATACAAAAAGCCTTTGGCAACTATTGAATTAGGGAGAGCAGGCTTAATTTTAAGAGGCCTGTCTCCTGTTATGTTGGGTGAGCAGTATTTAGGAAGTGTTGAGTTTATGCAGGATCTTAATTCAATTGTTACGGATGCTAAGCAAGAAGGGCTTGAAGTGGCAATTTTTATGAGGAGTCAATATATTGATGTCGCTACTAAGTTACAATCTGCCCCTAGATTGAGTAACCAATTTGTATTAGCATCTAAGCCTAGTCTTCTGAATTCGGCTTTTTTTGATGAGCTGAAAACTGTTGATATTAGTAAAATGGGTAAAACAGCACATTACTTTTATACTAGCGTTGCTATTAAAGATTTCCAGGATAAAATTGTGGGCTATGCGGTGATGGGGAAGGCATTATCTAAAGTTGAAGCCGTTGTCAGTATGGCTCAGTCAGCCTTGTTTACGCAAGTATCAGTGATGGTATTAATTGATGTCATTGTATTGTTTATGCTGGCATTTGTGATACATAAAATTATTATTGCCCCAATTAAATATATTTCTGAGGTTTTATCGAGTGGTGAGGGAGATTTAAATAAACGTTTAGACATTAATAGTCATGATGAGTTAGCGATTATTGCCATGTAATTTAATAAATTTATGCAGAGCATTAGAAGTATTATTATTAATGTTCAAACAAGTACTTCGGCAACCAACGTCAAGTTTAAAGAGTTGGGGCAGCTGTCTAATCAAGTCATTAAAGATTCAAATGATGTTAATCAAAATCTGCAGACTTCTAGCGGTGAGATTATGGAAATATCAGGGTTTGCTCATCAATCGGTTGATTCGACTAAAATTATATTTGATGAAATTACTAAAGCCAACCAAACCATGCATGATGCAAACCGTTTAATGCAAGACTTACACTTGAAAGTGGAAGAGAATGTTGCATTAGAGACCGATATTTCAGCTAAATTATCCTCCTTATCTAAGGAGGTAACTCAGGTTAATAGTATTTTAGAGGTTATTGAAAACATTTCTGAGCAAACTAATTTATTAGCACTTAATGCAGCGATTGAAGCGGCAAGAGCCGGTGAACAAGGGAGGGGGTTTGCTGTTGTTGCTGATGAAGTACGGCAATTAGCTATTAGAACGCAGAATTCTTTACACGAAGCGAATAATACAGTAAGTTCAGTTATCAAGAGTATTACTATGATTAATGAACAAATGCACTCTGGTGTGTCTGAATTAACATTTCTAATTAAGACATCTGATTTGGTGTCGGAGCAGATTAATCATAATTCACAAATACTGGAACATACGACAGACAGTTTTGCAGAAAACATGCATAGTTTAGAGGAGATTAAAAGTAAATTAGAGGTTGCTAATCAGCATGTGAATTTGTCAAACACAATCAGTGCGAGTAATGTTAGGGCCGTACAAGATATGAATTCAAAATTTGATGAAACTGAACACTTAGTGAATGAATTAGCTGCAAGTCTTAGTCAATACAAAATTTAAATCGCCTAAATTCAATAGCAGAGTGCTATAGGTAATCAGAAACCTTTATGCCTAAATAAGTAAAGTATACGACCTCTTACTTTAGTTGAAGCGTAACTTTGAAGATTCTATCGCTTTGGCTTGTGCTTTATTGTGGTTCCCCATGTAAAATGGCAACAGCCCCTAGCATTCAGAACAATAAATCCTAATTAAGCGGCCTTTTGGTAGCCCACAATCAATCAATAAACCCATATTACGTAGGTTTTTGGTTTTTCTTCAAGACATAAACACCTAACAGACTACGTAATTATTTCTACAATGCTGAAGACAGACAAAAAGACCAGCCAGAATGCACAACTTATTTGATTCCCACTCTTAAGCACTTAATTATGTAAAATTTAAAGGAGGAGACTTACGCTATAA
Organism: Methylophaga sp.; assembly: GCA_026988435.1. Lineage (GTDB taxonomy): Bacteria > Pseudomonadota > Gammaproteobacteria > Nitrosococcales > Methylophagaceae. The sequence continues at coordinate 57 of JALSLH010000081.1, read as the reverse complement.
GCCTAGGATAGAAAGGAAAAGCGCTACCAATATAAAAAACAGGTCATATCACCTATT
>JALSLH010000080.1 GCA_026988435.1 Methylophaga sp. | reverse complement strand
AAACAATGAAATTATTACCTTTAGCTTTATTAGGTTTGCTACCCCTTACAGCTCAAGCTGATCCTGCCGCCTTTGTTGGGATAAGCTACTCCTTCGGTGGCGCTGGTGTTGGTATCTCAGTAAAAGTTCTTTCGGACGATAAAGAAGATCAAGTTGTTGCGGCCCTAGGTGCAACGTATTATCCAATGGCTGCAAATAAATTTGGTATTGATCTGAGTGCAGGCTATACGTTTAATGATGCTGCTGTTTTAGTCGGTTGGGATTTTCTGCAAAAAGGTGTCCAAGTCAGTGCTGGTTGGGCAGATATTGAAGATGATAAATCAAACGCTACATCTACGACTCCAGCACTTGGCGGTGGTGGTGGCGGTGGTCCAGGAGCATAATACTTACCCAATATTTAGGGCTAGTCAGATTATTTTATAACTGGATTTAATCTTCTTCATTGAGATAATGTTTCTTAGCCCCTTTGGGGTACGAGCCTAACCTAGCATGATGAAGCGAATCCGATTCTATAATAACTAATACTAAAACTGACATCAATGTTGGTAACAAGCCTAGGCCACCTATCAGCGCATAGGTCATTTCTTTCATCATAATGCCGGAATGTTGTCCCCACCAGCCTAGAAATGAAACGGTGACCAATAATGCTAGCACGCCGCTAAATAATACACTCCAGCGGCGTGCTATTTGCCAATGTACGTAGACAAACTCGCTGTCTTCACGTTTCACTCTGCTCGAACGGTAAAATGTAACCGCTAATGCTAGAAATGAAAAAATGGGTACCAATATAATTAAACTAAAGTATTTTCCACCAAAAGCAGAAATCGCGGTGAACAATAAAATATGATTCATTATTAAGTTACTTAAGAAAATATCATGTGGTACTTTAGCCGATGATATTTCCTGTTCAGACACTTCTGGTGAGTCGCTCAAGTTAGTCAGCCATATTGTTCAAAATTGCATCACGAACCGCATCTAGTGTTGCATCAACAGTCAACATTGGTGATGTGCTTTGTTTGATTGCTGTATCAGGGTCTTTTAAGCCATGACCAGTTAGCGTGCATACAATCATGCTGCCTTCAGGAATTTTGCCGCTATTAATATCGTTAATAGCGCCGGCTAATGAGGTTGCTGAAGCCGGTTCACAGAAGATACCTTCATGCTCTGCTAATAGTTTTTGTGCCGCTAAGATTTGGGCATCAGTACACTCGTCAAACCAGCCTTGTGATTCTTCTTTCACTTTCCATGCTTTATCCCAACTTTGTGGGTGACCAATGCGAATAGCGGTTGCCACTGTTTCAGGATTATCAACCATTTCACCACGCATAAACGGTGCACTGCCATCAGCTTGATAACCGACCATTTTAGGACGTGCTTTGATAATACCATCGTCAAAATATTCACTATAGCCCATCCAATGCGCTGTGATATTTCCGGCGTTACCTACTGGTAAACAGTGGAAATCAGGTGCACGAGATAATTCTTCAACAATCTCAAATGCCGCTGTTTTTTGACCTTGGAGACGGAATGGGTTGATTGAATTCACAATGGTTACAGGCGCATGTTCAGCCACATCTTTAACTAATTGCATGCCTTCATCAAAGTTGCCCTTAATTTGAATAACGGTTGCACCGTGCATCATGCCTTGTGCTAATTTACCTAATGCAATTTTACCTTCAGGAATTAATACAAATGCGGCAATGCCTGCACGGGCGGCATAGGCGGCGGCGGATGCTGATGTGTTACCCGTAGACGCACAAATAATCGCTTTGCTGCCTTCTTCAACCGCTTTAGTCACCGCCATGGTCATGCCACGATCTTTAAAAGATCCGGTTGGGTTTAAGCCTTCGTATTTAATATAAATTTCAACATCTTTACCTAATACTGCAGGAATATTATTAAGCCGAAGCAATGGCGTATTGCCCTCGCCTAAACTGATCAATTTTGTATCATCGCTAACAGGTAAGCGGTCACGGTAATTTTCAATTAGGCCTGTGTAATGTGGTCGAAATGGCATTTTATTTTCCTTTTATTTTCATCGTCATTCCCGCATGCTTTAAGCGGGAATCTGTAGTAGTTCTAGATTCCCGATAAAAGATCTCGGGAATGACATATATAGTTTATATTTTATCCTAATGATTCCATACGAATTCGCATGACTGAATCTTGAACTGATTGTAATGCTTCAATTTGTTTTATTGCTGCATTCATATTTTTTTCAATCACTTGTTGTGTCAGCATAATAACGGGAACAATTCCACCTTGCTCTTCTGGTTCTTTTTGCAAGATCGCTTCAATACTAATTTCTTGTTCACTTAAAATACGTGTAATGTCAGCTAATACGCCCGGTTTATCTTCAGTATGAATACGCAGATAGTAGGATGTAACCACCTCTGACATATCTAATATCGGTGTATCAACTAATGCATCCGGCTGAAAAGCTAAGTGGGGCACACGATTTTCAGGATCAGTTGTTAACGCTCGAACGATATCAATAATATCAGCGACGACGGCCGATGCTGTCGCATCTGAACCGGCACCCGCACCATAATAAAGTGTTGGGCCAACGGCATCACCTTGAACTAAGACTGCATTCATCACGCCATCAACATTGGCGATTAAACGGCGATGGGGAATCAAGGTTGGGTGAACACGTAGCTCAATACCTTGTTCTGTTTTTTTACTAATCCCTAAATGCTTAATTCGGTAACCTAATTCAGAAGCGTATTTCACATCTTCTTGTGAAATTTTGCTAATGCCTTCGGTGTAGGCCTTATCAAACTGTAATGGAATACCAAAGGCAATCGACGCCATAATGGTTAACTTGTGTGCTGCATCAATACCTTCAACATCAAAGGTAGGATCCGCTTCGGCATAACCCAGCGCTTGTGCTTCAGTTAATACATCAGCAAAATCACGTGCTTTATCTCGCATTTCTGTCAGGATAAAGTTGCCGGTACCGTTAATAATGCCTGCTAACCATTCAATAGTGTTGGCGGCTAAACCTTCACGCATGGCTTTGATAATAGGGATACCACCCGCAACAGCCGCTTCAAAGGCAATAGTGACACCTTTTTCTTGGGCTTTAGCAAATAACTCATTGCCATGCATCGCTATCAAGGCTTTATTTGCTGTAACCACATGTTTGCCATTGGCGAGGGCTTCTAATACCAATTCACGTGCAATGCCTGTTCCACCAATTAACTCAACGACGATTTGAATGCTTGGGTCGCAGACAATATCATGCGCATCAGTGGTGAGTGCAATGCCGTTGGTATCACATTCTTTGGGGCTATCAAAACTACGATCAGCCGCACGTGTGATTTCAATATCTCGGCCTGCACGTCGTGTTATTTCTTTTAAATTCCGGCGAAGTACATTAACCGTACCACTGCCTACCGTACCTAAACCCAGAACACCTACTTTTACTGATTGCACTTATCTTACCCCTTTCTAAACATGTCACGAATCCCGCGGATCGCTTGACGTGTTCTATGCTCATTTTCAATTAAACCAAAGCGGACATGGTCATCACCATACTCACCGAAACCAACGCCCGGTGAAACAGCCACTTTTGCTTCTTGTAATAACTTTTTAGTGAATTCTAAAGAACCCATTTCACGATATTTTTCTGGGATTTTTGCCCAAACAAACATAGTTGCTTTAGGCTTTTCAACTTCCCACCCTATTGCATTCAAACCATCACATAACACATCACGACGATTTTTATAGGTTTCAACTATTTCATCTACACAATCTTGCGGGCCATCAAGTGCCGCAATCGCAGCCACTTGAATCGGCGTAAACATGCCGTAATCTAGATACGATTTCATCCGTGCTAATGCCGCAACCAATGTTTTATTACCCGACATAAAACCAACACGCCAACCCGGCATATTGTAGGTTTTAGATAAAGTATAAAATTCCACTGCTACATCTTTTGCTCCAGGCACTTCTAGTATTGACGGTGCTTTATAGCCATCAAAAACAATTTCGCCATACGCTAAATCATGCACAACCCAAATCTCATGTTCTTTGGCAAAGGCCACCACACGCTCAAAAAACTCTAAATCCACACATTGTGTTGTTGGATTTCCTGGAAAATTCAATACCAACATTTTAGGTTTTGGCCACGAATCTTTTACGGATTTTTCCAGCTCAGAAAAAAAGTCTCCACCCTCAACTAAAGGCACGTGGCGAATATCTGCCCCCGAAATCACAAAACCATAGGGATGTATTGGATAAGCGGGATTCGGGACTAATATCGCATCTCCCGGCCCGACAGTTGCTAAGGCTAAATGCGCCAAGCCTTCTTTTGAACCGATTGTAACAATTGTTTCTGTTTCATGATCCAATTCGACATCAAATTTGCGCTTATACCAATTACAAACTGCTTTTCGTAATCGAGGAATACCTCGCGACATAGAATAGCGGTGTGTATCAGGTCTTTGCGCCGCTTCGGTCAATTTATCAATAATGTGTTGCGGTGCAGGTTTGTCGGGATTTCCCATTCCGAAGTCAATAATATCCTCTCCCCGCGCGCGGGCTTCTGCCTTCAAGTCATTGACAATATTAAATACATACGGAGGAAGACGTTTAATTCTTGGAAAATCGTCGTTCAAAAAAGACACCTTTTATTCATTGGATATACTGAAACATATTATTTTAGCTATGTTTGCCGAAAATAACCGTTTAATTTATATCAAACCGTGGCCTTGGTAAAAAAATTAAAGAAAACCGTTGGCAGGCCGATTAAAATAACTGAGAATACTCTTAACTTTAACCATTTTACAGAACTTTGCGATGACTGAACAAGAAACATTTTATAACGACATCTTAGCTGATCTTGAAAACGGCACTTTAATGCTACCGACACTACCCGAAGTAGCCTTGAAAGTACGCGAGGTTGTTGATGAACCCGATGTTACTGCCGCACAATTAGCAGAAATTATTATTACTGATGCGGCATTGTCAACGCGACTGCTTAAAGTAGCAAATAGCGCACTTTATCGTGGTCGAATGCCTACGGAAACAATTCAAATGGCTGTTTCTCGATTAGGTCTGACCTTAGTACGAAATCTAGTAACCAGCTTAGTAATGGAGCAAATGTTTCAGGCAACATCAAATCGTTTAGATAAACGATTGCACGTCTTATGGGAACATAGCCGCGAGGTTTCGGCCATCAGTCAAATGTTAGGTTCAAAACAAGCTGGAATAAAAAATGATGAAGCTATGTTGGCTGGGTTGATTCATAATATCGGCGTTCTGCCTATTTTGATGAAAGCAGAAGAAACGCCCGGTCTTTTACAAAATACTGCTTTGTTAGATAATGTGATCGAAGCGTTATATCCACGTATTGGCGCAGCTATTTTAGAAAGCTGGAAGTTTTCTGATGAATTTATTGCCGTTGCTGCAGGCCATAATGACCTTGATAGAGCTGCAAATAGCTCTCCCAGCTTAGTTGATATTGTTCAGGTTGCTAATTTACAAAGTCATTTTAATACTGATAAAGCTTTGGATGCGAGCACCTTAGAAAAAGTCCAAGCCTTTAAAACGCTTAATATTGACATTGAAATGGATGTAGATGAGCTTGATGAAAACAGTGAGGAATATGCTGAGGCCTTAGCCTTATTCGGAGGCTAATATTACTTCTTCGGTGACGTTAACTCGTTAAGCATTTTTTTCTCTTCTTCTGTTAATAAGCCAACCCCTTTTTTCGCTAATTTCTTTGAAGAAGTGCTCTCTACGCGAATTTCAGTTCGACGATCTTGAGTTCTACGGTCTTCATTACGGCGATCTTGCGTGCGACGATCTTCTTTCGGCCACATTGAATAGTGCTTTTTAATTTCTTCAATCCACTCAGGGCTACCGAAAGCATGTTTTATCTTTCGATTTTCTTTTTTACGGCGTTCATCATTACGCCTGCTTTTTTCCCTTGAATTTTGAGCCATAATGTCAAATCCTGCGATTATTAATTCGTCAGTCTTTAGTCCTAAATCTATTTGGCAAGTTCCCTTAAGGAGCTTCTAAGTATTTTATTCTGGCCGCATATGTGGAAACAATAATACATCTCTGATCGATGGAGAGTCTGTTAACAACATCACTAAACGATCGATTCCTATGCCCTCACCTGCTGTTGGTGGCATTCCATATTCCAATGCACGAATATAATCATCATCAAAATGCATGGCCTCATCATCACCCGCATCTTTTTCAGCTACTTGCGCTTGGAAACGTTCAGCTTGATCTTCCGCATCATTTAACTCTGAGAAACCATTAGCAATTTCACGACCGCCCACAAAGAATTCAAATCTATCTGTAACAAATGGGTCATTATCACTTCGGCGTGCAAGCGGTGAAACCTCTGTTGGATAAGCCGTAATAAAGGTCGGTTCCATCAATCTATGTTCAACTGTTTTCTCAAAAATCTCAATTTGTACTTTACCTAATCCATAACTGTCTTTTAATGGAATGCCTAAATCTTCTGCAATCACCGTCGCGGTTTCTAGTGTCGATAACTGTTCAACTGTCACATCAGGATTAAAATGCAAAATTGACTCGATAATCGTCATGCGATGAAACGGTTTAGCAAAATCTAAATCGGTGCCTTGATAATGCACTTGTGATGAGCCTAATACATCTTGTGTCACAGTGCGTAACATTTCCTCGGTTAGATCCATCAAGTCTTGATAATCAGCATAGGCTTGGTAAAATTCAACCATAGTAAATTCAGGATTATGGCGTGTTGATAAACCTTCATTGCGGAAATTACGATTGATTTCAAATACACGTTCAAAACCACCAACAACCAGACGTTTCAAATACAATTCCGGTGCAACACGTAAAAATAACGGCATATCTAAGGCGTTATGATGTGTGGTGAACGGTCTTGCAGTCGCCCCTCCCGGAATAACATGCATCATCGGCGTTTCAACTTCTAGATAGTCTTTTGCCATCAAAAATCGACGAATACCATCAATCACTTTGGTGCGAATAATAAAGGTTTCGCGGCTCACTTCATTCATTATCAAATCGACATAACGTTGACGATAGCGTGTTTCTTGATCAGATAAACCGTGGAATTTTTCAGGTAATGGCCGTAAAGATTTGGTCAACAATCGAATATCATCAACTAATACTGATAATTCACCTTTTTGGGTGCGAAACATAGTGCCTTCGGCAGCAATAATATCACCCAGATCCCAAGATTTGAACTCTGCATAAACACCTTCAGCCAGATCATCACGTTTGACATAAAGTTGCATATTGCCTGACATATCACGAATATTAGCGAAGCTTGCTTTACCCATCACTCGCTTAGTCATCAAACGACCGGCAATTTTAACGCGACGCGGTGTTTCTTTTAATTCTTCTGCTGACATGTTTTCATATTCAACAGCTAATTCAGCATTCATCACATCACGACGAAAATCATTGGGGAAGGCATTGCCCTTCTCCCGTAACGCGGCCAGTTTTTCACGGCGTTGAGCAATAAATCTATTTTCGTCTTGTTCTATTTCGTTTGTCATTTGTGTTCCGGTTAAAGGATGGTTTAGCTTAACATCGTCATTCCGGTGAGCTTTTAGCCGGAATCTAACGGTTAAATCATAAGTTCCCACTAAAATTTAGGTGGGAATGACAGGGGTTAATCATTAATTATATCAAAGCCCTGACTTTAAGGAAGCCTCTATAAATAAATGCAAATCGCCATCTAAAACAGCTTGGGTATTTCCTGTTTCAACACCCGTTCGTAAATCTTTGATACGTGATTGATCTAAAACATAAGATCGGATCTGGCTACCCCAACCAATATCTGCTTTACCATCTTCCGCTAATTGTTTTTCTTCATTCTGTTTCAGTAATTCTAACTCATACAGCTTGGCTTTCAATAAACTCATCGCTGTATCTCTATTTTTATGTTGAGATCGTTGCGATTGACACTGCACCACTGTATTGGTTGGTAAATGCGTAATACGTACCGCTGAATCTGTTTTATTGATATGCTGACCACCCGCACCACTGGCACGATAAGTATCAACCCGAAGATCCGCCTTATTGATCTCAATATCAATATCATCATTTACTTCAGGGTAAACAAATACTGAGCAAAATGACGTATGGCGTTTTGAGTTCGAATCAAACGGTGATTTGCGTACTAAACGATGTACTCCCGTTTCAGTTCGCAATAAACCAAACGCATATTCACCTTCAAAATGAATGGTTGCACTTTTAATACCCGCCACCTCTCCCGATGATGCTTCGACGAGATCGACTTTAAAACCCTGCGCTTCACCCCAGCGTAAATACATCCGCAATACCATATTCGCCCAGTCTTGCGCTTCTGTGCCGCCTGAACCTGATTGAATATCAAGATAAGCATTATTTGCATCCATCTTGCCAGAAAACATGCGCTGGAACTCAAGTTTTTCTAATGCCTTTTCTAATTCTTCTAAATCAGTTTGTACCGCATCAAATGTATCTTGATCTTGCTCTTCAACTGCCATTTCAAGCAGATCTTTGGCATCATCTAAAGTTTTGCTATGGCTAGATAACGTCGTCACAATCCGTTCTAGACTAACGCGTTCTTTACCCAATTGTTGAGCACGTTCAGGATCATCCCATACTGCCGATGATTCTAATTCACGTGTGACTTCTATTAATTGTTCAGCCTTAACATCATAGTCAAAGATACCCCCTAAGATCGTCACTACGACCTCGGAGTTCTTTAATGCGCTGCATTGTTGCACCTAATTCCAACACTTAAATTAACCTATTTCAAAAAATTTCAATCAATTATACGTGAGAGCTTATCGCTTAGGTAAAAACCTCATCGGATCAATAGGCTTACCATTACGCCTGATCTCAAAATGCAATTGATTTCGTTGTGTGCCAGTGCTACCTAATCTGGCAATTTTCTGCCCAGCCTTTACATATTGCCCCTCTTTCACTAACAGCTTGGTATTGTGGGCATAGGCACTTAGATATACATCGTTATGCTTTACGATTAACAAATTTCCATAGCGTGGCAGGCCATTTCCTGCATAAACGACTTTGCCTGATGCAGCCGCCACTATGGTTTGACCTGCTTTACCTGCTATATCAATTCCCTTCCTTCCTGTTGCACTTTTTGAATAGCTTGAAATCACTTTACCTTTTGTTGGCCATTGCCATGTCAGTTTTTTGTTGGCTGTGGGCTTTATTATAGGCTTCGGTTTCACCGGCTTTCTGGTTGATGTTCTAGGCTTTGTTGCAGTCGGTTTTGGCTTTGCTTTGCTTGCAGTTTTTATAGGTTTAAAACGTAATTTTTGTCCAATCGCTAATTTATAGGGTGAACGAATATTATTAAACCTAGCGAGCGTTTTATAGTCCATGCCATAGCGCCAGCTGATTGAATATAGGGTGTCACCTTTTTTAACGCTATAAATTGATGGCGGTCTGGATGATGCGTATTTAACCTGTGGTGTTTTATTAGCATAACCTTGATTGCCAACAGGAGCAATTGCCTTGCTACCTCCACAAGCGGTTAACAACAGCATTAAGAATATGAAGACAATTCTCATTAGCGCCTAAAAATAAAATAAGCTATTACGATAATAGCCAATGTTATCCAGCCAATACGATCAATCCAAGTGTGTAAGTGTTTTTCAAGTCGCTCGCCGCCCCACCACATTAAACCTGCTTCAATAAAATAGCGTAGACCGCGACTGATTGTCGCTCCTAATACAAAAGGAATAAATGCCATACTTGCTACACCAGCGGCAATAGTGAATAATTTAAACGGTATTGGTGTAAACCCCGCCACAAAAATGGCCCAAAACCCCCACTCTGAAAACCAGCTTTCAACGGTAATATAAGCTTCTTGATAACCTAATGAAATAAGCCAAGGTTCAACCATTTGAAATGCATACATACCGATAAAGTAGCCCAATACCCCACCCACAACGGAAGAAATTGTGGTTAATCCAGCATAAAACCACGCTTTTTCTGGTTTAGCCAAGGTCATCGGTGCCAGCATAATATCCGGCGGAATAACAAAACAAAATGATTCAGTAAAACTCACTAGTGCTAACCAATAGCTGGCATATTTATGTCGAGACCACACCATCACCTTGGCGTAGAGCTTGGAAAATAGCCCCACTAAATTTGCCCAGAAAGCAGCGGTACAAAACTCACCGCATCTAATTCTGTTTGTTCAAATGAATTACCGTTACGATCAATCACGCGTAACGATTGTTCTGCACCGCCGACGGGAATAACCAATCTTCCGCCTGGTGCGAGCTGGTTTAACAGTTCTTTTGGCACTGTCTCCGGTGCACAAGTCACAATAATACCGTCATAGGGTGCATTGTCAGGCCACCCCCAATTACCATCACTGTGTTTAAGCTTTATATTATTTAGTTTTAATGAATAAAAACGCTCACGCGCCTGGTTTTGTAGAGGCGCAATACGTTCAACACTAAACACACGATCAACTAAACGCGATAAAACAGCTGTTTGATAGCCTGATCCTGTTCCTACTTCTAATACCTTTTTCTTTTCTTTGCCCTCTAACAGTATTTCTGTCATTTTAGCGACAATAAAAGGCTGTGATATTGTTTGCCCTTGGCCGATGGGTAAAGCCGTGTCTTCATAGGCTCTGCTCGCAAGTGCTTCATCAACAAATACATGGCGCGGCAAGTCTCGCATCACACTCAACACTTCTATATTGCGAATGCCTTGTTCTCTCAGTCGCTCTATTAATCGATCACGCGTCCGCTGTGATGTCATGCCTATGCCACGATCAGGTGTCATTAAAACGCTCCCTTCAACCATGTAGCCACACCATCAATCGCCTTATAATTCGTTAAATCAACTTGGATAGGGGTAATAGACACCGCTTTGCGACGAATCGCATCAAAGTCCGTTCCTGGTCCTGCATCTTGTTCTTCTCCTGCAGGGCCAACCCAATACATAGCGCGCCCTCGCGGATCATATTCTTTAATCACCGGTTCCGCTTTATGGCGATAGCCTAATCGCGTACTCTCAAACCCTATAATCTCGTCAATCGTAACATCCGGAACATTTACATTTAAAATCGTATCAGCAGGTAATGATGATGATTGCAATTGTGCAACCAATTTTTGCGCAACCCATGCCGCAGTTTCATAATGGGTAGCATCGTTGCCCACCAGTGAAATAGCAATCGCAGGCAAGCCTAAAAATCGCCCCTCCATTGCCGCTGCAACCGTGCCCGAATACAACACATCATCACCTAAATTAGCGCCCGCATTAATGCCCGACACCACCATATCGGGTTCATCATCTAGTAAACCGGTAATCGCCAAATGTACGCAATCCGTTGGTGTGCCTTCAACTCGATACACACCATTATCTAATTTATTAAGACGCAATGGATTTTCTAAGGTTAATGAATTACTGGCACCACTACGATTTCTATCAGGTGCAACAACCGTTATTTCACCTAAGGTAGCCAAGGAATCGGCTAAGGCTTTAATCCCTTCAGCCATATAGCCATCATCATTACTGATTAAAATTCTCATATCGTCGCATTATTCAAAATTATTTTGGTTCATATAATAGCATTTATACCTGCACTCAACGAACCGACTATTTCAAAAATTAATCGAATTTTCCCGCATTGACTTGATATTTGTTTTTGGCTACTATTTAAGTTTGTGTTAAGGATAAGAATATAATATGCATTCTTAGAGTTTTATCTAAATTATTCGTAAAAACAAACTTTTGGAGAAAAATATGTCAAGCAACGAACTATATGATGATGACCACAGTAAACTGCGCAGAAACGATAGTGACAATGACCGTGGCGAACACCGTAATGACGGTGACAATGACCGTGGCGAACACCGTAATGACGGTGACGATGATGGCAATGAACTGCATTCAGATGAAGATACCATAACGCTACTTTATGATACCGTCTTCAATCGGGCGCCTGATGCACAAGGTTTAGCCGCTTGGGCAACAGAGCTTGCCAAAACAGGTACAGAACTGGATGATATCGCTGAACTCTTTATGCAGTCACAAGAATTTAGCGTCCGTTATGGTCAGAATTTATCTGATGATGATTATATTGAGGCCCTCTATGAAAATACCCTAGGTCGACCAAGTGATGATGTAGGTAAAGCCCATTGGGTAGGGCAGTTAGACTCGGGCGTTTCTCGCAATGGCATCTTAACTGATTTCTCTGAATCAGCAGAACATGTCAATCAAATTCTCTCAAACGGCGGTAGCTCTACTGGTAGCAGTAATGATCATGACCGTGGCGAACACCGTAATGACGGTGACGATGATGGCAATGAACTGCATTCAGATGAAGATACCATAACGCTACTTTATGATACCGTCTTCAATCGGGCGCCTGATGCACAAGGTTTAGCCGCTTGGGCAACAGAGCTTGCCAAAACAGGTACAGAACTGGATGATATCGCTGAACTCTTTATGCAGTCACAAGAATTTAGCGTCCGTTATGGTCAGAATTTATCTGATGATGATTATATTGAGGCCCTCTATGAAAATACCCTAGGTCGACCAAGTGATGATGTAGGTAAAGCCCATTGGGTAGGGCAGTTAGACTCGGGCGTTTCTCGCAATGGCATCTTAACTGATTTTTCTGAGTCAGCAGAACATGTGACATTAGTGCTCACGGGAATAAGTGCCATCCCTGATGTTGCCATAGGCTAAATTTCACATTGATTTGTTAAAATACAGAATCAGGTGTCTGCCATTACACTTACTTGAAAGTGAGTGGTAGACACCCATCTCTTTTTAAGTTAACACAATATCAAAAATCAACTGGATGAGACCCTGACCGATCCCCACGAAATTTGCATACTTGAACACAAAGCACCTGCTGTATTTTATGTATAGCAGTCTGCCAGTCAGCTCGCCGTAGTTTTAAAGTCCCTATCTTCATATCAAACATATCAAGTAGGCAGCCAGCTTGATTCTATATCGCATACCCATCACATCAACTGATTATCAGCTTGCCCACCACCATAACTGTGGAACTGCATTGTTTCACCGCCGGCTTCTACCTTGACCGCACAATACTTAAATTCAGGTATTTTAGCTGATGGATCAAGCGCCGCATTTGACAACTCATTCACCGCCGCTTCGTAATAACAGAATGCCATAAATACTGCACCCGTTGGCACGCCCTCATCGGCACGGGCTATCATTGATATTTGTCCGCGTCGTGTTGATAAGGTAATCATTTCGCCCGGTTTCACCCCCATTTCATCTAAGCTGATTGGGTTGATGGTGGCGACTGCTTCTGGCTCTAGTGCATCTAATACATTTGCCCGACGTGTCATTGATCCGGTATGCCAATGTTCTAGCATGCGCCCTGTTATCAGGATAAATGGATATTCTTCATCTGGACGTTCAGCAGGTGGCACAATATCGGCGGGTACAAATTTACCTAAGCCGCGATCAAATGTTTCGGTGAAGATAATATCATCACCGGGATCACCTTCTTTCAGACAAGGGTAAACAATCGACCCATCTTTTTCTAGACGTTCCCATGTCATACCTGCCATGGTGGGCACGGCTTTACGCACTTCTTCGAATACTTGTTGAGAGTCTTTATAGTTCCAATCTAAACCAAGACGACGTGCCATTTCTTGAATGATCCATAAATCTTGGCGTGCATCACCGGGAGGTGGCACCGCTTGTCGGCCTAATTGCACTAGACGATCGGTATTAGTGAAGGTCGCTGTTTTCTCAGAATAAGCTGAGGCGGGTAATACTACATCAGCTAAATACGCCGTTTCAGTCAAGAAAATATCTTGCACAACTAAGTGTTCAAGTTCAGCTAAAGACTGACGCGCATGATTGGCATCAGGATCAGACATGGCAGGGTTTTCACCTTGCACATACAGCCCTGTCAAATCACCATCATGAATCGCATGCATAATTTCAACAACCGTTAAACCGGGATTACTGTCTAATTCACAGCCCCATAATTCTTCAAAATAAGCATGTGCTTTTTCATCGTCGACAGGTTGATAATCGGGGAATACCATCGGTATCAAGCCCATATCAGACGCACCCTGCACATTATTTTGCCCACGTAATGGATGTAAACCTGTACCCGGACGGCCAATTTGACCTGTCATTAATGCTAATGAAATCAAGCAACGCGCATTATCGGTGCCATGCACATGTTGTGATACACCCATGCCCCATAAAATCATTGAAGCGTTTGATGTCGCATATAAACGTGCCACTTCTTTCAATGTTTCAGCTGGCACACCACAGATCGGCTCCATTGTTTCTGGCGAATACGATTTTAAATGTGTTTTCATTGCTTCAAAACCTTCGGTTCGTTCAGCAATGAATTTTGGATCGATTAAATCTTCTTCAATAATGGTGTGCATAATTGCATTCAGCATTGGTACATCACTGCCCGGTTTAAAGGCAACATGGTGTGTAGCTTGGCGAGATAAATCGGTGGATCGTGGATCCATCAAAATCAGCTTCGTGCCTTTACGCATGGCATTTTTCATCCATGTTGCGCCGACAGGATGATTGACTGTTGGATTTGAACCAATGATGACTAAAACGTCTGCTTTTTCAACATCAGAAACGGGGTTTGATACTGCACCTGAACCTAAACATTCTAGCAACGCCACTACTGATGAAGCGTGGCACAAACGAGTACAGTGATCAACATTATTAGTTTTGAAACCCGTTCGCACTAGTTTTTGGAATAAATAGGCTTCTTCATTACTGCCTTTAGCACTACCAAACCCTGCTAATGCATTTGGCCCTTGTTCATCACGAATTTTATTAAAACCACCCGCGGCAAAGTCCAATGCCTCATCCCATGTTGCTTCACGGAATATCTTGTCAATATCATTGGGATCCATTGAGAAATCACCCGACTTAGGTGCATCATCTCGACGAATAAGCGGTTTTGTTAAACGGTGCGGATGGTGAACATAATCAAAACCATAACGCCCTTTCACACATAAACGACCATGGTTAGCAGGCCCATCACGACCTTCAACATATAAAATCTTGTCATCTTTAACGGCATAGGTCATTTGGCAACCAACACCACAGAATGGGCAACCCGATTCAACCATGCGATCAGGTTCAACCATACCGACATCATCTGCCGGCATAAGCGCACCGGTTGGGCAAGCTTCAACACACTCACCACAGGCCACGCAGGTACTTTCACCCATTGGATCATCTAAATCAAAGACAATTTGGGTATGAGTGCCACGCATGGCTAAACCAATCACATCGTTATTTTGTTCATCACGACAAGCGCGCACACAACGCGTACATTGAATACAGGCATCCATATTAACTGCGATACCGGGATGTGAATTATCGGCTTGTGGTTGATGACGTGCTTCAAAACGTGGCAAGCCAACATCTAATTTGCCCGCCCAATAATCTAATTCTGAATTTAAGGTATGCGGCTGTTCTGATACATCAGACTTGAGTAATTCCAACACCATTTTTTGTGATTTGAGTGCACGCTCACTTTGCGTTTGAACTGTCATACCTTCTGTAGGTGCACGACAACATGATGGGGCTAATACACGCTCGCCATCAATTTCAACTACACATGCACGGCAGTTACCGTCTGAGCCTTGGCGTTCGGAATAACATAAGTGTGGAATTTCAACACCATTACGCTTGGCTGCATCTAAAATAGTTTCATCTGCTCCTGCGGTGATCGCTTCGCCATTTAATGAGAAGTTGATTGGGCTTGCTAGTTCTTCAGGATTAATAGCCATTATTTCGCCCCCTCTTTTGTTAATTCATCTGGAAAGTATTTCATCACACTGCGAACAGGGTTTGGCGCGGCTTGACCTAAACCACAAATAGACGAATCAATCATCACTTCTGATAATTCTTCTAATAAATCTTCATCCCATTGCGGTTTTTCCATCAAGGTAACCGCCTTAGCTGTACCGACACGACATGGCGTACATTGCCCACAGGATTCTTCTTCAAAGAACTTCATTGCATTGACGGCTAAATCACGCGCTTTATCTTGGTCAGAGAATACAACTATCGCTGCACTACCAATAAAGCAATCATATTCTTGCAAGGTATCAAAATCTAACGGCACATTACCTAGTGATGCAGGCAGGATACCGCCAGATGCGCCGCCGGGGAAATAACCATAAAACTGATGACCCTCTTCCATTCCACCACAATATTCTTCAATTAATTCAATCATGGTGATGCCGGCATCAGCAAGATGTACGCCCGGTTTATTAACGCGACCACTGACTGAGAATGAACGCAAACCAACACGACCATTTCGACCATGGTCGGTTAAGCAACTGGGCCCTTTTTCTAAAATATCACGCACCCAATACAACGATTCCATATTGTGTTCTAGCGTTGGTCTGCCAAACAAACCCACTTCAGCTACAAATGGCGGACGTAAACGTGGCATACCGCGTTTACCTTCAATCGATTCAATCATCGCTGATTCTTCGCCACAGATATAAGCACCCGCACCACGGCGAAGGTGAATAATTGGCATATCTTCAACCGGTGGATTAGCCACTAATTTAGCAACTTCAACTTCAAGCACGTTTCTAATGGCAGCATATTCATCACGCAGGTAAATATAAATTTCATCAATACCTGTAGCCCATGCACCGATTAACATACCTTCTAAGAAGCAATGTGGATCACGCTCTAAATAATACTTATCTTTTAATGTACCTGGTTCACCTTCATCGATATTAACGGCCATTAATTTTGGATCTGGCATACCGCGAACAATGCGCCATTTACGGCCAGCTGGGAAACCCGCACCACCCAAACCGCGTAAACCTGAGTCATCCATTGAATCTAGCACCTTATCAATATCATAGGTGCCATTCCTACACATACGATAGGTGTTGTAGCCACCGTTTTCCCGATAAGCTTCATATTCAATGGGCTGTAATGCTTCTGGTTCGATATTGTTGTTTTTAACGGCTGTTTCCACCTTCGAAACATCGGCTTCTTCAATCGGATTCATTCCCACTACAGCTACTGGCGCTTTTTCACAGCGGCCAACACAAGGAACACGTTGAACACGAACATCTTTACCTAATGTATTTTCTAATGAATTAACTAAACTTTCTGAACCCTTCATGCTACAGGTTAATGATTCGCACACACGCACTGTTAACTCAGGTGGTGGCGTTTCGCCCTCTTTAACCACATCAAAGTGATGGTAGAACGTGGCGACTTCATACACTTCTACTTTTGAAAGATTCATTTCTCGCGCCAAGGCGACCAGATGTTCAGCCGAGAGGTGTTTATATTTATCTTGGATTTTATGGAGGTGTTCTATTAATAAATCTTTCTGACGAGATTCATCCCCCAATAATGCCTGAACTTCAGCTAACGCCTTAGAGTCGACTTGTCGGCCTTTGCCTACGGCACGGGGTAATTTTAATTTGTTACCGGATTTGCGAGTGCTAATTTCCTGCTTGCTCATCTAGACTTCTCATATTCTTAAAGTTAAATGTTAATGCAGTGTTTGAATTGGTGTTACTTACTCAAGCACAGTTCCTTAAATAGACACAATTTTATTGATGTTTTTATTTACGGATAGCCCCGTGGATCATTACAAAAGTATATATTTATCTTTAAAAAAAGTACAGTTCAAAATAACATCTGAAAAGGTCATTTAGCGATTTAAGTCATCATTTATTTTCGATGATTATCTGTCTCAATTCATCTTTTATATGAAGTCTTTCTTTACGTAGCCGATTAACATAATCATCACTGGTAGGCTCTTCGCCGCTCTGAATTCGATAAATCTGTTTATCAATGGCTTCATAGCGCTCCATCAAATGATGGAAATAGTTATTACTTGATTTTAGTGCATGGATTTCAGCTTTGTATTCTGGAAATTCTTTGACTAAAGGGTGATGTGTTAATGGCATTATATGCTCCTCTGTTTTAATAGATAAAGCTTACCACTCCTACACAAAAATAAAACTCAGAATTATTATTTCTATGATCTAAATCAAAACAAAATACTTTTACATATGATGAGAATGATGCACGGGTTTCATAAAGAAATTAGCCATAAATGCCACAACCAATAAACCGGCCATTAAATACATTGTTTGATTATATAAGCTTGGCGTTGGATCAACTGTTCCTGACGGTGCTATTTCCATTAATTTTGCTATGGTCACTGTTTTTGCTTCCATCAGGCTTTCTAATTGGCCAACACCCGCACCAAAAGCGGTTTGGAATGAGCTAGGGTCTATTTTATCAACCAAATTTTGAATTGCTTTTGCTGTTGCACTTTCACGCAATGATGTAATCGCCAGTGGACCGAGCACGCCCGCCGTACTCCATGCCGTTAATAAACGACCATGGATACCGCCAACAAATTTTGTACCAAAAATATCTGCTAAATAAGCTGGAATTGTGGCAAATGCGCCGCCATACATCGTAAAGATCAACATGGTTGCCGCATAAAACATGATAAGCCACATTATTGAAGGCTCTACACTCACAGCTTGTGCAGCAAAGGGAATAGAAGCATAAAGCAAAGCACCTAAACCAAAGAATATAAAGTACGTGTTTTTACGACCTAGATAATCCGATGCACTTGCCCAGAAAAAGCGACCCACCATATTAAACGCACTAATCATAAGTACATAGGTTGCGGCAAATTCTAGATTCACTATGTCAGGCAATGCGCCACCAAAAATATCTTTCATCATTGTTTTAGCAACTGAAATAACACCTATTCCTGCTGTTACATTCAAACATAACATAAGCCATAATTGCCAAAATTGTGGTGTTTTTAATGCTTGGTCAATGTGCACATCATGCTCAGTAATCATACTTTTAGACTCATCTGGAGCAATATAACCTTCCGGTGCCCATCCTTCTTTTGGGATTCGATATGAAAATGCGGCGATCAGCATAATCACGAAATAAACCACACCTAAAGTAAAGAAGGTTTGTGCCACACCGATATTGCCTGTTCCAGCTAAATAGACGCCTTCTGGTCCAGAGACCAGCATACTTGCCACATCATTTGCACCAATTACGACAACTTCTCGCAATTCACCCGCCACTTCAACAACACGGCGTCCTGCTTCTGTTATTAAATTTACACTATCTAATGAACCCAAATATTCTGGAGCACGGTAGAAAGACTTCATCATAGGTGTAATCATAAATTTGGCAATCATTGCACCGCCGCCAAACCCCATAATAGCGAGGCCTGTTGCCATTCCTCGGCGATCAGGGAACCATCGAATTAATGTGCTAACGGGAGAGATATATCCTAAGCCTAAACCACAACCACCTAACACGCCATAACCAAGGTAGAGCAACCATAATTGCCCAGAAACAATGCCTAGACCGCCAATAATAAAACCGCCACCCCAACAAAAGGCAGCAATTGTTCCGACCATTCTGGGGCCGACTTTTTCTAACCATTTACCTGCAAAAGCAGCAGATAAACCAAGAAAAACAATCGCTACGGTGAATATCCAAACAACACTTTTGAGTGTCCAGTCATCTGCGGCACTGGTAACAACGCCTATTCGAGCAACAAGTGCTGGGTTAAATAAACTCCAAGCATAAACAGAACCTATGCATAAATGAATACCCAATGCAGCAGGCGCAATCAACCAACGGTTAAAACCTTCTTTAGCGACAATCCGTTGCTTTGAAAACAACCCAGCCATAAAATCTCTCCCTTTCATTTTTTATTGTTTTTTTTGAATGAAAGTATCATACATTATCCTTTCATTCAATGAGCCTACTATTTCACCAACTATATCAAAGACTTGAGGGTGGAAGCCTTAACTACTATTCTGCAACTTCAACCTTGGTCACTTTTTGTAGGCCTCGGGGTAATTTATTACCTCGTTTACCACGATCACCTGTGTAATGGGCTAAGTCAGCAGGTTTTAAGGTTAAATGACGTTTTCCGGCAAACAAGGTCAGGCTCCTATTTTCGGGCACTACCGTTACCGAATGTAAGTATTCTTGTTTGCTGATAAATCGCGCTTGCGGAATATTAATTAAACGTACACCTTTACCTCGATTTAGGTTTGGCATCTCGCTGGCTGCAAAGACTAATAATCGACCATCTCCAGCAGTAACGGCTAAGCTATCATTAGCATTTTCAATCCAAAGTGGTGGCAAGATTTCCGCACCTTCTGGCAGATTAAATAAGGCTTTACCTGCTTTATTTTTGGCTAATAAATTTTCTAATGTAGTGATAAAACCGTAACCTGCCGTATTGGATAATAATAGCGGCTTATCTAGTTCGCCCGCCATCACTGCAACAAAGCGTGCATCGGGTGGGGTTTGTAATCGACCGCTAAGCGGTTCTCCTTGGCCTCGTGCTGAAGGCAGAGTATGGGCAGGAATGGAGTAACTTCGACCTGTAGAATCTAAAAATACAATCTGCTGATTGCTACGTGCATTGACGGACAGCATATAACGATCGCCCGTGCGATAATTGAGTGCCTCAGCATCGACATCATGACCTTTTGCCGCTCGAACCCAGCCACTTTCAGATAACACTATAGTTAACGGCTCTGTTGGTAACAACTCACTTTCACTTAATGCTTTAGCTGCATGACGTTGCACAATTGCGCTGCGGCGATCGTCACCAAATTTTTCAGCGTCAGCAGTGATTTCTTTGCGAATAAGTGTTTTTAGACGTGTATCAGAGCTTAATAATAATTCTAGTGATTTGCGCTCTTTGGCAAGCTCGTCTAGCTCACCACGGATTTTCATTTCTTCTAACTTGGCTAAATTACGTAGCTTTAATTCTAAAACAGCTTCAGCCTGGCGATCAGTTATGCCGAAACGCTCCATTAAAACTGGTTTAGGCTCATCTTCTGTGCGAATAATATGAATGACTTCATCAATATTGAGATAAGCAACCAACAAACCCTCAAGCACATGCATGCGATCGATAATTTTATCTAAACGATATTGCAGGCGGCGGCGAACGGTTGTCGTTCGATACACTAACCATTCGGTGAGAATATCTTTCAAGTTTTTAACTTGTGGACGACCATCTAAACCAATCATATTCATATTAACGCGATGGCTTTTTTCTAAGTCGGTTGAAGCAAATAGATGTGACATCAAACCTTCAATATCTACACGATTTGAGCGCGGTACAATCACTAATCTCACTGGTTGTGCATGATCCGACTCATCACGAAGATCGGCAACCATTGGCAGTTTTTTAGCATTCATCTGGTTAGCAATTTGCTCGATTATTTTTGCACCTGACACTTGGTAAGGCAGGGCATTAATAATAATTTCACCGTCTTTAGTTTTCTCATAACAAGCCCGTTGCCGCACACTGCCATGACCTGTGGTGTAGATTTTGTTTAAATCTTCTCGCGAAGAAACTATTTCACCGCCCGTGGGGAAATCAGGCCCTTTGACATCTTCTAATAATGCTTCAAGTTTGGTGGTTGGTTTTTTCAGTAATTGCAAACAAGCATTCACTACTTCGCGTAAATTATGAGGCGGAATATCGGTTGCCATACCTACTGCAATACCACTACCTCCATTTAATAATATATTGGGTAAGCGAGCAGGTAATAACTCAGGCTCGTTCATCGTGCCATCAAAGTTAGGCACCCAATCAACTGTACCCTGAGCTAATTCACCCAATAAGGTTTGTGCATAGGCCGTGAGTTTTGATTCGGTATAACGCATCGCCGCAAATGATTTAGGATCATCCATTGACCCCCAGTTGCCTTGACCATCTACTAAAGGATAACGATATGAAAATGGCTGTGCCATTAATACCATTGCTTCATAACAAGCAGAATCGCCATGTGGGTGATATTTACCTAATACATCACCGACAGTACGCGCAGATTTTTTGTGTTTTGAGACAGAGCTTAATCCCAGCTCTGACATCGCATAAATAATACGGCGTTGAACAGGTTTTAGACCATCACCCACGTTTGGTAAGGCTCGATCTAAAATAACGTACATGGAATAGTCCAAATACGCCTTTTCGGTAAACTCTCGAACGGGTAGCCGTTCTAAATCATCTACTGCTGAAGTCATTGTTTATCTCGTCTCATATTTATACTGTCGCCAAGTCACCTTGATCTTCTAACCATT
This sequence comes from Methylophaga sp., assembly GCA_026988435.1. Lineage (GTDB taxonomy): Bacteria > Pseudomonadota > Gammaproteobacteria > Nitrosococcales > Methylophagaceae. The sequence continues at coordinate 11,121 of JALSLH010000080.1, read as the reverse complement.
CTTTACGATCAGCTGCACGTTTTTTTGCTAATAACTTATCCATTGCTTCATCAGTCAATGAACTTTCATCATCTGCTACATCGTCATCATCAATTGTTAAACGAATAAGACGACGCGTATCCGGTGCCATTGTGGTTTCTCTTAATTGTAGCGGATTCATTTCACCCAGCCCTTTAAAACGCTGCACATTCACTTTGCCTTTTATATTATCTTTTTCAATGCGATCGAGAATAATTTGACGCTCTTCATCATCCAGCGCATAAAACACTTGTTTGCCTACATCAACACGATATAAAGGTGGCATGGCGACACAAATATGTCCTTTTATAACTAAGGGGCGGAAATGTTTTACAAATAATGCACATAATAAGGTGGCAATATGGGCACCATCGGAGTCGGCATCAGCAAGTATGCAAATCTTTCCATAACGTAGCCCTGATAGGTCATCCGAGCCGGGATCGACACCAATAGCAACCGCAATATCATGCACCTCTTGCGAAGCTAACACCTGACTAGAATCTACTTCCCAGGTGTTTAAGATCTTGCCTCGTAGTGGCATGATCGCTTGAAACTCTCGTTCGCGCCCTTGTTTAGCACTACCACCGGCAGAGTCTCCTTCCACTAAAAATAATTCTGTCAGCGTCACATCTTGTGAAGAGCAATCGGATAATTTACCCGGTAATGTTGGCCCAGATTGCACTCGTTTTCGCACTACCTTTTTCGCTTGTTTTAAACGCGACTGGGCACTGCTGATCGCAATCTCGGCAATTTTTTCACCGTCTTCTGTGTGATGATTTAACCAAAGACTAAAGGCATCTTTAACAGCACCCGATACAAAACCCGCACATTGGCGAGATGATAGTCGCTCTTTAGTTTGCCCTGAAAATTGTGGATCTTGCAGTTTAACGGATAGCACATAACAACACTGACTCCATACATCTTCTGCAGATAATTTGACACCCCGTGGCATTAAACTACGAAATTCACAAAACTCCCGCAGAGCATCTAATAAGCCTGTACGCAACCCATTTACATGGGTACCGCCTTGTGCCGTTGGAATTAAGTTGACATAGCTCTCAGCCAATTCTTCACCCAGCTCCTCTTGCCACATTAATGCCCAATCAACTTGTTCGCCATCCCCCTCAATATGACCGACAAAAGGTTGTGTCGGCACACAAGGTTGATCTGTCATCATCGAGCTTAAATAACTATTTAAACCATCTTCATAACACCATCGATCCTCTATTTTTTCTTCACCCGTTAAATCAGTAAAAGTCACCACTAAACCGGGGCAAAGCACAGCTTTGGCTCTTAAAACATGGCGTAAGCGCGAAACGAGAAATTTCGGCAGATCAAAATAAGAGTCATCCGGCCAGAAACGTACTGTTGTACCCGTGTTTTTCTTGCCCACAGTACCAATTTCATGAAGATCTTCTACTTTAAGACCATGTTCAAATGCAATGGCATATTCAGTTGCATTACGACGGATCTTGACCTCTAACCGTGTCGACAGTGCGTTGACCACTGAAACACCTACACCATGTAAACCGCCTGAAAATTGGTAGTTTTTATTTGAAAATTTACCGCCGGCATGTAAACGCGTAAGAATAACCTCAACGCCTGATACGCCCTCTTCAGGGTGAATATCCACCGGCATACCACGCCCATTATCAATCACTTCTAGCGAATTATCGGCATGCAAGATTACTTGAACTTGAGTGGCATACTCAGCCACAGCCTCATCAATACTGTTATCGATAACCTCTTGTGCCAAATGGTTTGGCCGTGTGGTATCAGTGTACATGCCCGGTCTTTTTTGCACCGGTTCTAAGCCTGTTAAAACCTCTATCGCCGAGGCATCGTATTCATTTGTCATTAGCAATTATTTATGTGATTAATTTTGTATCTAATGGAGAGTAGCAGGATAAAAGCCTATAGCACAAGGCTATTGCAAAAATATAAGTTGGTGTTGCGTTATTTCTATTGACAGCGCTTTTAACTATAGTAATATAGGGTATATTAGAAAATACTAATTTAGGAGATTCAAATGAATATTGATCGACTTGTTCTTGCCTTTGCGGGTGGGATGATTTTAATAAGCCTTGTACTTTCTCAATTCCATAGCGTTAACTGGTTATGGTTAACTGCTTTTGTGGGTGCTAATTTATTTCAAGCAGCGTTCACTGGTTTCTGCCCTTTAGCTAAAATGTTAAAAGCAGCAGGCAAAAAAGCTGGGCATGCTTTCGACTAGGAGTTTCAAATGAAAAAATTAATGATTCTGTCATGCGCATTGATTGGCTTGACATCTCATACTGTTATTGCGAATGAACAACAAGAATTTCAGATGCAAAGTAAAGCAGCTATTAAAGAATTTGCTACCACATTGAAAAGTGCACTCGTTGGTGCTATGAAATCAGGCGGCCCAACGGAAGCTATTCAAGTGTGCAATCAAGTTGCGCCAACTATAGCGGCAACATTATCTGAAAAATATGGTTTTGAGATTGCTCGAACTAGCTTAAAAGTACGTAACCCAGATAATAAAGCAGATTGTTGGGAGCGGAAAGTACTTAATGAATTTGAAGTGCGTAAACAAGCTGGCGAAGAAATTAAAACACTTACTTTTAGTGAGAAAGTAACAAACGGTGACAGCCAAGAATTGAGAATGATGAAAGCAATTCCTACTGGTGCGGTATGCCTAAAATGCCACGGCAGTAATATTGCCGAACCTGTTCAAACTTCTTTGAGTGAATTGTACCCAGAAGATCAAGCTACAGGATTTTCTTTAGGCGATATTCGTGGTGCGTTTACAATTCGTAAAACACTCGAACAATAGAAAATAAAAAGCCCTTGTAGCAATTCATGCTACAAGGGCTTTTAATATTCTTTCGCCTAGAAGTTCTATTTTAAAGAAATAGTTTCTGTACGACCTTTTGTTGTGATTACTAACTTGCCTTCTTGAGCCAACCAACCAATTGCACGCTGTACTTGTTTCGCATCAAGCTTTGTTTCTTTAGCAATTTTAGTTGCACTACTCGCACCATTTTTATCTAGATATTTCCATAATACACCTGCTGCATTACCAATTGCATCTGCCACTTTTATTTCTCCGCTGTTGAATTAAATCCTTAACCATCGCCATTATACCTAGCTATTACAGCTACTTATAGAGAAAAACTTCCCGATTTTTTATTTATTATGTTCATCATTCCAGTCCATTTCGAGCGGCTTATTTATATCGCCATCAATTTCAGTTTCATCAATTTCCCAACTATATTTCTTTTCCGGCGGTTTAGGCTCTTTACCCCTAAAGATAATGGCACATAAAACGCCCATTAGAGCACCAAATAAATGTGATTCAAATGATATTTCTTCTTTGGTGGGTAATACGCCCCATACCATGCTGCCATAAAGAAAAAAGACAATCATCGCAATCGCCATTGCGGGTTTGTCGCGCCGTAAAATACCGATTAAGAATAAAAAGAACATCATGCCATGCGTTAAACCGCTCGCGCCATAATGATACGATTCACGTGCAAATATCCAAACACCTAAGCCCGAACCAAAATAGATAATAATAAACGTCCATTTTGCTGACTTTGGATATTCATAGAATAAAGCGGTTGTTAGGATAAACAACGCTAAGGTATTAGAAAAAAGATGTTCAAATGAGCCATGGATAAGCGGTGCAGTGATGATTCCCATCAAACCATCAATAGAACGAGGAAACACGCCGTACACACCCAAATCCCACGAGAAGGCAATTTGTAGGCCTTTAATTAGCCAGAGTATCGCAATCGCAATAATAACCCTAATTGCGATTGGTTTTAATAAAACGGGTTGTTCAATGTCCATCAGCGACCTTAACAATTGCGTCACACGCACCCAATACCACTTGTCTTGGTGCTGCAATATTCATTCGCATAAATCCCGAACCGACCTCACCAAAACTAATGCCGGGGTTTAGGCCCACTTTAGCCCGCTTAACAAAAAAGTCTTTTAATTCATCATCCGTTAAATTCAGCTCTCGACAGTCCAACCACAATAAATAAGTACCCTGTGACTGTATCACTTTTATTTTTGGCGCTTTATCATCAAGTAAAGCAACGACTTGTCGCCGAGTTTCATCCAAATAGTTCATCAGCTCATCTAGCCATTGTTCACCTTCACAATAGGCTGTTTCAAACGCCGTGATACTGAATGGATTAATCGCATTAATATGTAGACGATCAAATACCTCTCTCACGGCTATCCAATGTTGGCGATCATTAATCACAAGGCTAGATAAACCTAAGCCCGGGATATTAAAGGTCTTACTCGGCGATACAGCAGTAATAACGGTCACATCATTAGCTAATGTCGCTAAGGGAATATGATGATATTCTGGATAGATTAGATCTGCATGGATCTCATCCGAAATAATGATTAATTTATGCCGACGAGCAATATCTAATACCGCCTCTAATTCCTGCTTGTGCCACACACGCCCTACGGGGTTATGCGGTGAACAGAATAATAATATTTTGGCACCCGACGCCGCGCAATGTTCAAGATGTTCCATATCAAAATGATATTCGCCCCCTTCAAGCTTTAAGGGGTTTTCAATGATATTTCGCTTTGTATCCGTCACCGCTGTAAAAAAGGGTGGATAAATCGGCGGCTGAACTATTATGCCATCGCCCTCTTCTGATAAAGCCTCAATCACAGCATGCATAGAGGGCACCACGCCCGGGCAAATCAAAATTGATTTTTTATCAATCGCCCAATTATGACGATGTTGAAACCAATCCTGCATTGCTGTGAATAAAGAATCGGGATAATGGGTATAACCATAAATGGGATGTTTTGCACGTTCGACTAATGCTTTGGTCACCTCAATAGGAGCAGCTAAATCCATATCGGCCACCCACAATGGTATTACATCCTCCGTGCCAAATACAGCTTTACGCACGCCGAATTTAACATCTGATGTGCCGGTTCTGTCTATTATTCGATCAAAGTCAGTCATTTTACAGTTTAGTTCTCAAATCTCGTAGGTCGGATAAGCGGTAGCGTCATCCGACAGTTGGGTAAATGTTTTTCGGATGGCGCTACCGCTTATCCGACCTACATTACTCATTTCTTCAGCCACAGCGTCACATCAGATAAAGTATGCTGAAACTTCCGGCTGGTTTCACGAATAACAAACGGAACTTGCTGTGGCGCTTGCATTAAATCAAAATGCTCCGCTAGCACCGTTTTCAAACCATCCAAGGTGCTGACATTTTCACCATCTTTTTTAATGCCACCAATCCAGTTTTCTTTATTGGTATGCTCTTCTAGCCATGTATAAGGTGAAGCAATCAATAATACGCCACCAGAATTTATTCGCTCGTGGACCGTTGATAAAAACAAAGAAGGGTCATAAAGTCGATCAATTAAATTCGCCGCCACCACTAGATCATAACCAGTGAAGTGTGGCTTCAAATTACAAGCATCACCCTGCAAGAACGCCACTTTATCGCTGATATCTGCCAGACCAAGATCATCTAAACGACGTTCACGATGTAGCATTAACTCACCTTCATCGGCAATGCTATAACGAATCACACCTTGTGCCGCTAATTGCACCCCTAAATTAATCAATCGTGCTGAAAAATCAATACCGGTAACATGGTCAAAATGTTTGGCTAATTCAAAACTGGCTCGCCCTACTGCACAACCAATATCTAATGCTTTACCCGCTGGTTTGTCACCCATGGCTTCAATGGCAATCTCAGCCAATGTTTTAGGGAAGTTAGCCACATCATAATAACTGTCACCATAATGAAATTCGGCATATTCCGATAACATTTTATCGTTTTCATAATTTGACACAGCGTGTTCCTCAAGTTGATCTGCCACCACATAACGGAAGCCCGCATGCTGAAAAAAGTGCCGCCTAAAGGCATATCGTGCCGCCTTTCGGCTTTCATTTCCCGATGAAATCCACGAACCGCCTTTAAATAAATTATGCCGTCCATCAAAGGTTGGCATGGTGAAATCATCATAAAGCGGATGCACTTGAAAGCCATCAAGAGGATAGATTGGTGTTTCTGTCCACTGCCAGACATTGCCGACCACATCGTATAAGTCACCATGTGCAAACTGATTAACAGGGCAAGGTGAAGCCGCATAGTCACAATGAATATTGGCTGATGCCTGTTGTGTTGTGAGCTCCTCCACATCTGAAAAGTTATAGATCCGCTGCCATTCATCTTCAGTTGGCAATCGTATTGATAAACCAGTCTGTTCTGCTTTCCAATTACAAAAGGCTTTGGCTTCATGATAATTCACTTCAACCGGCCAATCCCAGGGCATGGGCACCATTTCAGTCATCAATCGCAACTGCCAACCTTGCTCTTGTTTATGCCAAAACGTCGGTTGTGTAGCCTGAGAAAATGACTTCCACTCCAAGCCTTCGGCTAACCAATATTCATCTGTTTGGTAACCTTGTGCTTCTACAAATACCAGAAACTCTTGGTTGCTAACTAAAAATTGACTGGCTTGAAATGCATTAATATCTGCCGTGTGTGCGCCATATTCATTATCCCAACCATAGATAGCATCATCAGCGGCTTTGCCTAAATTCACTTTGCCAGCTGAAATATCTACCAAGCTATTTTCAGGTGCCGTAGCTGTTTTAGTCCAGGGTCGCCAAGCATCATTTATTTGCACTAAATTTAAAGCTTGCTGACGAATCAACACCGATGATGTTTCAATATGGATCTGCTCATGCTCAATGCCCATCAAAATCGTCCACCATGGATTTTGCCAGTTTATCGGTAATTCAAGCGGTGCGGTTTTTATAAGATTATTGATTACGTCTTTAAGTTGTTGCCGATAGGCTTTAACCTCAGCGACTGTCGGCCAATCATAATGCGCATCATCCAAATCATCCCAACTCATCTCATCAACGCCAATAGCAAACATGGATTCAAATTTAGGATCGATGCGTTGATCAATTAATCCCGCCAGCAATAATTTATTAACAAAAAAAGTCGCGGTATGGCCGTAATAAAAAATTAAAGGATGGCGCAGAGGAATGGATTGTTGAAAATAAGCATCATCACTCGCCAAGGTTTCAAATAACGACTCATAACGCTCAAAAGTAGCATTAAAATAAGCCGCAATTTCAGCACGTTTAGCCTCGATATTATCACCCGTTAATAAAGGGGTTCTTAAATACTGCTGGGATGACATTTTTATCCTTTATTATTTACCAAACTAAGCTATAAATGAGCAAGTTCATCTTAATTTATTGTCATTCCGGTAGGCTTTTAGCCGGAATCTGTTTTCTAAATACAAGATTCCCGCTAAAAAAATGCGGGAATGACGAGGGTTTATTTAAATACATAGACATATTAGCAGTATAAACGTTACGAATGATGTGTGTTTATTTTAAGAATTTATTGGGTAGGGTGAAGACACTTAGGATGCTACCTAATTTTGTCCATTTAACCAAGTCGTCATATGGAGATGTTGTAAGTGGTGGGCAAGTATCACCGTTTAAACTAGGAATATCGATACCAAACACACCGCGGCTACTAATTCCCGATAGTATTGAAATGTACTGTTCACCTTTATGTTGGTATGTATTTACATTACCGATAATGCCTGATGGTGTTTTAAAACGCCATAATTCACGACCTGATTGTGCATCCAAGGCTTTTACATAACCTTCTAATGTTCCGTAAAACACTAGATCAGAAGCCGTTGCTATAGCACCACTCCATACTGAAAAACGTTCTGAATTAGACCATATAATTTCGCCAACACGTGTATCCCAAGCGATAAACTTACCTATATTAGTGCTACTAGGGGCTTGGAATGTTGTTGTAGTCGCACCAGCATAAAGTTGACCTGATGTATATTCCACTTCATATGGTTCATAGTCCATGCACACATCGCTTGTCGGAATATAGAATAAGCCTGTATGGGGTGAATATGATGCCGGCTGTTGATTCTTAGAGCCAAATGATGTTGGACATATACCTGATATACTAACATCTGTACCATTATTATCTGTTGAATATTGAACAACACGCTCATGCAAACCTGTTTCTAAATTCACAGAGGGATCAAATTTATTTGCAACCAGTAATCCTCCATTAACCCGATCCATCGTATAAGCAAAACCATTCGCATCAAAATGAACCGCTGTTTTTCGCATTTTGTCATTGATTTTTTGATCAACTAAGATGATTTCATTTACGCCGTCATAGCCCCATTCATCATGGGGTGTCATTTGGTAGACCCAGTTGGCTTTGCCGCTATCTAAATCACGGGCAAATAGTGATGATGTCCATTTATTATCACCGGGGCGTTGCACGGGGTTCCAATTTGATGGGTTGCCGCTGCCGTAATAAAATAAATTTAAATCAGGATCATAAGAAAACCAGCCCCATGTGGTGCCGCCGCCAATCTGCCATTGATCGCCTTGCCACGTTTTGAGTGAGGAGTCTTTGCCTACGGATTTAAGCATGGAGGTGGTGGTTTTGGGATCAAAGCCCATTTCCGCATCAGGGCCGGTGTTATAAACTTGCCACTGTGGTTTGCCGTTTAGATCGTAGGCTTTGATATAACCACGTATGCCGTAATCTCCACCTGAGATGCCAACGAGTACTTTGTCGTTAAATACATGAGCCGCGCCGGTGCTAGTTGCGCCACGTTTTGGATCATCACGTTGGTGTTGCCACATCACTTTGCCAGTATCCATATCAAGTGCAACGAGTGTGGTGTCTGCTTGGTTTAAGAAGATTTTGCCATCACCATAGGCGAGGCCGCGATTAACGGTGTCGCAACACATAACAGGAACTGTTTCATCAACGTCTTGCGTGGGTTTATACGACCATTTAATTGCGCCATCATTATTTAAATCTAGGGCAAATACATTATTAGGAAATGGGGTATGCACATACATGGTGCCATCAATGATTAGCGTATTGCCTTCATGGCCATGTAATACACCGGTTGAAAATGACCATGCCATTTTTAAATCAGCAACATTGTCTTTGTTGATTTGGTCGAGTTGGCTATAGCGTTGGTTGTTGTAGTTGCCAGCGGGCATCACCCAGTTGTTGGGGTTTTGTTGTAGCTTAAGCAGTTCGTCTGCGACCGCTAGTGTATTTATTAGTAGCAAAGGTAAAACTAGAGCTAGTTTTTTCATCTTACATTCCTTGTTATTTGCTGTAATAATTAAATCTGCTTGGCCAACCATGCAGTTTTTGCTGATAATTCCACAGAACAACTCCACTTATACGCTAGGTTGATCGTTTCTGCACATGCATAAACACCGTGCCCTTTCACTATCGCAACCTTGTGATCTTTTAATGCCTCTGCCACAGCTTTAGGGGCTTTTTCAACATAGTGCTCATAGGGAATGGTGATAACGGGTACGAAGGGAAAATAGTATTGCCCTTCAAAATCTACTGGTACAAAATCATCGCCCGTTAGCGTTAACGCCACTGTATGCGGATTATGACTATGGATAACGGCTTTGGTATTGGGATTTTGTTGGTAGACTTGAATATGCAGCGGCGCATCTAATGAAGCCCCTTCTTCCATTGTGCCATCAATATGGCATCTAACTAAATCTTCTTCTTTTAACGTGTCAGCACAACACCCCGTAGGCGTCACCCAAATTTCATTGTGCCAGCGAAATGAGGCATTACCACTGTGTGAGTCATTGCAGCCGTATTGTCTTAACCAGCGATAGTGTTCAACCAGTTGCTGCTTGAGTTGCTTCCGATTTGTCACTTTTTTGCTCCGTGAGCCGGTTATTTATGTGCTGTAGCCATCTAGCTGCTTGGCTACGTTGTTTAGCAAAGCCTGTTGCTTTTTTGAATGCATTTTTTGCTTGTGGCAGATTATTTAGGTGAAATTGTGTCATGCCTAATAATAAAAATGCTTGACCTGCTTGCTCGCCACCCAGCTTATTAGCCCCTTTTGATAAGGCCTGTTGTGCCGATTTCCATTGCTCAAGATCAAATAATACTCGCCCATATCTTAAGTCTGCTTTACCGCTACTATCCAACGCTGTTACTTGCTTTAATACACTGGCTGCTTTTTTTGTTTCTTTTGCAGCTAGCCAACTATCTGCAAGATCATTTAGATTTTTCAGGTTGGTTTTTATCACACCATCATTCATACCCGTTTTTAACATTTGAGCAGACTTGTATGGAATGCGCAAATAACTATACATATCAATCAGGTTCATTAAGGTTTTGGTATCACCTAGCTCTAAACGCTGCGCCAACATTTTAACCGACAAGGCACTAAACTCTTTATTTTGCTGCAAATATAAGCCTGCTAGCTGATTCCAATACTCTTTTTTATAGGGGTAGCGGGTAATCAATTTTTCCAATACATTAATAGCTGATTTATAGTGTTTTAGCTCCAGATGTGCAGATAACAACATTTGATACCAAGCCTCTTTAGCTGACTTGTCTCGTTTGATTGCTATGCCAATGTGTTTCACTGTGCCTTTATATTGTTTAACTCGGTAATAAGCACTGGCCATTAATACATGTGCATTTGTTGGTGCTGATTTTTCAGAACTCATCCATTTTTCTAATAAAGCGATGCCTTTTTTATATTGGCCATCTGCTAACAATAATTGGCCTAAGTTATAGTTCAAATCATGGCTGACTTTTTTAGGTAAGGCTTTTGAATCAAGCGCTTTTTGAAATAAGTCACTCGCCTTTTTGTATTTCTCTTGTGATGAATATAAATAGCCTAAGGTTTGCTGCACCACGGCCATTTCATATGAGCCCGATTTAACTTTTCCTAGCAATGCTTTTAGCTTAGTTTCAGCGGCACTGTTTTTATCTTCCGCCATTAATGCTTGCGCTTCACTTAGTGCTTTATAAGTTTTTTCTGTTAGCAGATATTCACTGTCAGCCGCCCACGCAGCATTAAAGCTTAATAGGAGCATGCTTAATAAGATTATTTTTATTAATGCTAATTTCATTATTTCGCCAACTTAAATACGATTTCTTGTGTTGCTTTACGTTCGATCGGTTTGCCATCGACAACTTGCGGTTTAAATTTCCATTTCAATATGGCTTTAAGCGCGGCTTTATTAAAGGTATTTTTGGTTGTAGC
>JALSLH010000079.1 GCA_026988435.1 Methylophaga sp. | reverse complement strand
TTAAAGATGATGAAGGTGTGTCATATCTTCTCATTAGTAAAGATGAGTTAACTAAGCCTAACAGCGAAGCTAAGGTGGTGAAATTAGCTACTACTATTTATTTACAAGTTAAGGATTAACAACAATGTTTAACGATTTTCAGTTAGCGGCAATTGCTAAAACACAAGGCGGTTACCAATTATTACAAATTCCATTAGGACAAAATATTCAAACAGAATTTCGAGCAACTTGGTATCAGCAATATTTGGAGTTTACTAACGAAATAGAAGAAATCCCATTCGATCCTGGCTTTCAACCAGAAGGCGAGCAACGATTTGTACTCACAGATTATGATTTACCTGCTTGGTTCGATGATGTACAACGAAATTCCGTAGATGAATTAGATCTAATTAGTGTTCATGAGCAACAAATCGATAATATAAAAGGGCTTGTTGCTTTTGTACAGAAAGAGGATGATTCTGAAATGCTTTTGTTTCAGAATTTTAGTCGTGCTCATGTGATTAGACCTGGACGATTTTTGTTTCTTGATCGAGACCTTTATAAAAGTGCTGAAAATCCTGGTCTAGCACTACAAGGTAAGCTTAGTGCGATATACGAACCATTGCAGAGTAAGTTGTTATTTCAGCACTTTAGAACTACTAATACATTCTTACCACTAACCGATCAATACGAAGAGGCCTCAGAAGAATCAATTCGTGAAATACTGGCGCATAAAAGACTTCTTCCTGAGAATGTTGATGCTTTAGCTTTAAATGCTAGTCAATGGTTTCGTAAACGTTTTGCACTGCTACGTGATTCTGAAATATTGGATGACTACACTGCTGCAGAAATTGCCCATCATGCTGGTGCTTATGGTGTAAATATTGAGGTTGAGGATGATAAAGTTGTTTTCCCAGCAGATAAGCATACAGCCAAACGGGTTTTACAGTTTTTGAATGAAGAATTATATAAAGGTGCAATAACAAATCGTCTTTATGAGACCAACTCGAAGCGAGAAGCATAAGACTAAAGGTAAGTTAGATAAATATAGAGTTAATGAAACGGCGATAAGAAAGTCGATGAGACCTTCTGCGGTAGAAAAGGATTTTTGGACCTGTTGGGTGTTGATGAATTAACCAAAAGAAGGATAAATATTTAGCGTTATGATAATGGTGGATAATGAGTAAATATCAACTAGGTGGTTCTCAAACAGAATATCAAGCAGGATCTAATGATCAGGTCTTGCTGAATAAGCTATCCATTAGTGAAGCTGATGAAATGGATGAGGCTGAATTGGTGTTATTACAGAAACTGTATCTTTATGTGTTGGAAAAAAAACTACCCATAAAGGCATTAACCGTGGCAGAGATTAAGCACTGGCATACGCTGTGGTTGGGTAATATTTATGAATGGGCGGGTGCTGAACGTAGCGTTAATATGAGCAAAGGCGATTTTAGCTTTGCTGCTGCGAAGACGATACCAAAACTACTGCAAGATTTTGAAACTGAGTGTCTGAGCGTGTTTACACCTTGTGCTGATATGGATAAAGAAAGTTTAGTTGCAGCAATAGCTAAAGTGCATATCGAGTTTATTTTGATCCATCCCTTTAGAGAGGGTAATGGTCGTTTATCTCGATTATTAGCGGATGTGATGGCGGTGCAGGCGGGGTTTCAGCCTTTAGACTATTCGATATGGGATAGCCATAAGGATTTTTACTTTGCGAGTATTCGGCAGGGAATGCTTAGGAATTATGAACCCATGGAGCGCTTGGTTGGGGATGTGTTAAACCGCGAGTGATAGGTGTTTAAATTTGCCTGTTTGTGCTTTTAGCTTTGCTTCAATGACGTTGATAGATTGACCTGTTTCAATCGCTGTTGAGCTGGCTATTGCACGAAGAATGCGTTTTTTTGAGGGTGCTGATGTGGTTTTTTTAGTTGCTTTCATGGCGGTATCCTGAATGCGATTAGTAAAGTGTATTATAACGGATAGTAAGCGTAATGTGAATGGTGCTAATCGTAGAGAGATTGGAGTTTTAAGATGAGTAATGTGGGACAAAAGGAACGTGCAAGTCAAAACCGTGTGGTTGACTTTTTCCAATCGGAATTAGGCTACCGCTATCTTGGTGATTGGCAAGATAGGGTGCATAACCGCAATATTGAAACGAGCATTCTCACTGACTGGCTTCAACAACAAGGCGTGAGTGAGGTGCTGATTAAACGTGCACTGAGGCAGTTGGAAACAGCGGCGTCATTGGGTGAAGGCAAAAAGCTCTATTATGCGAATAAAGATGTATATCAATTGTTGCGATATGGCGTAAAAGACAAGGAAGGTGCAGGCGAGCTAAATCAAACTATTTGGCTGATTGATTGGCGGAATCCTGAAAATAATGACTTTGCCATTGCTGAAGAAGTGTCGATTAAAGGCGAGAATAAGAAGCGGCCTGATATTGTGCTTTATGTGAATGGCATTGCTTTGGGTGTGATTGAGCTTAAGCGTGCTTCAGTGGCGGTATCTGAAGGTATTCGTCAGAATCTTGATAATCAGAAGAAAGATTTCATCCGTAACTTTTTCACCACTATGCAATTGGTGATGGCGGGCAATGATACCCAAGGCCTGCGTTACGGCACGATTGAAACACCTGAGAAGTATTACCTTGAATGGCAAGAGCCTATCGACAATCCTTATGATAATCAGCTTGATTTTCATTTAAGCAGGATCTGTAATAAACACCGTTTCTTGGAGATTATTCATGACTTTATGGTGTTTGATGCTGGTGTAAAGAAAACTAGTCGCCATAATCAGTATTTTGGCGTGCAAGCGGCTAAGCAGCATATTCAGCGTCGTGAAGGTGGCATTATCTGGCATACCCAAGGCTCAGGAAAAAGTTTGATTATGGTTTGGCTGGCAAAGTGGATCCGTGAGAATGTAACGGGATCGCGGGTGGTGATTATTACAGATCGTACTGAGCTTGATGAGCAGATAGAGAAGGTGTTCACGGGTATGGATGAAGAAATTTACCGTACTAATAGTGGTGCTGACTTGGTGGCAACGCTGAACGAGCCTAATCCGTGGTTAATATGTTCCTTGGTGCATAAATTTGGGCGACATGCTGATTCAGATGATGAGTCAACGGATGACTTTATCAATGAACTTAAAAAAAGCCTAACGGCTGATTTTCGTGCTAAGGGTGATGTGTTTGTGTTTGTTGATGAGTGTCATCGTACTCAATCAGGCAAGTTGCATGAGGCAATGAAGCTGATCCTGCCGGAGGCACTATTTATTGGTTTCACTGGTACGCCATTAATGAAGAAGGATAAGAAGAAATCAATTGAGATCTTTGGTTCTTATATTCATACCTATAAGTTTGATCAGGCGGTTTCGGATGGTGTAGTGCTAGATCTACGCTATGAAGCTCGGGATATTGATCAGCATATTACGTCACAGAAAAAAGTCGATCAGTGGTTTGAGGTTAAGACTAAAGGCTTATCACGTTTAGCTAGGAATCAGTTAAAACAGAAATGGGGCACAATGCAAAAGCTGTTGTCGAGCAAGTCTCGCCTTGAGCAGCTGGTTCAAGATATTTTGATGGATATGGAGACTAAGCCCAGATTAATGGATGGGCGTGGCAATGCCATGTTGGTCTGCTCTAGTATTTATCAGGCTTGCAAGGTGTATGAAATATTTAGCCAAACCACGCTGGCAGATCAGTGTGCGATTGTCACCAGTTATAAACCCATGGCTTCAGATATAAAAGGTGAGGAAACGGGGGAAGGATTAACTGAGAAGTTATTCAAATATGATGTTTATCGCAAGATGCTGGCGGACTATTTTGAACAGTCTGAAGATGAGGCGGCTAAACGGGTTGAGGAATTTGAGAAAACAGTAAAACAGCAGTTTATTGATGAGCCAGGGCAAATGCGATTGCTTATTGTGGTGGATAAGTTACTTACTGGGTTTGATGCGCCTTCTGCTACTTATCTCTATATTGATAAGCAGATGGCTGATCACAATTTGTTTCAGGCAATTTGTCGAGTTAATCGTTTAGATGGTGATGATAAGGAATATGGTTATATCATTGACTATAAGGACTTGTTTAAGTCATTAGATAAAGCGATTACAGATTACACCGCTGAAGCCTTTGAAGGTTACGATAAAGAAGATGTGGCAGGCTTGCTTAAAGATCGTTTGCAACTTGCCAAGCAAGATCTGGACGATGCATTAGAAATGGTGCGTGGTCTATGTGAGCCTGTACGTGCACCTCGTGATAGTGCTGATTATATGCATTATTTTTGTGGTGAGTCTGGGCTTGATAATGATGCCTTGATGGAAAAAGAGGCATTAAGATTAACCTTGTATCAAAGTGTTGCCAAGCTACTTCGCTCTTATGCCAACCTTGCTAATGAAATGCCAGAGGCGGGTTATAGAGGTGATGAGACTAGTCGCGTGAAACAGGATGTGTTTCATTATGAAAAGATGCGTGATGAAATCAAGTTGGCTAGTGGTGATTTGCTTGATATGAAACGCTTTGAGCCAGCTATGCGTAATTTGCTCGATATGTATATTCGAGCGGATGAAAGCGAACTGTTGGCTGACTTTGAAGATTTGGGCTTATTGCAACTTATTGTTGAGAAAGGTGATGAGGGAATAGCTTCATTGCCAGAATCCATACGAGGCAATGAGGGAGCAATGGCTGAGGCAATTGAAAATAATGTTCGTAAGATTATTGTGGATGAGAATCCTGTTAATCCTAAGTATTATGAACAGATGTCGGTATTGCTAGATGAGTTGATAAAGCAACGACGTGAGAAAGTTTTAGATTATCAAACCTATTTGGAGCAGATCAAACAGTTGGCGAGTAAGGTTATTAATCCTAGTACAGGTGATACTCAATATCCTGAAGCGATGGATACTGCTGCTAAAAGAGCCTTGTATGACAATGTTGGTAACGATGTTGCCTTGGTATCAAAGATTGATACTGCTATTCGTTACACTAAAAAAGCAGATTGGCTTGGCGACCGCTTTAAGGAACGTGAGATTGCTAATGCTATTCGTGAGGAGTCTGCTGGCTATGATGTGAATATTGAAGAAGTGATGGATCTGGTTAAAGCTCAGAAGGAATACCATTGAGCCAGTCGATAATGCAAGTGGGAAGCCTTGATATTGCTCTACAGCGTAAGGCTATTAAGAACTTACATATTAAAGTTATTCCCCCCGATGGCTTAATCCAAGTCTCAGCGCCGAATCATTTATCTGATACTGCTATTAGAATAGCTATTGTGCAGCGGATCCCTTGGATAAAACGTCAACAGAAAGACTTTGCTAATCAACCACGACAATCAGCAAGAGATATGGTAAGTGGTGAAAGTCACTATCTTTGGGGGCAACGCTATCGACTTGAAGTGATTGAACGTCACGGTAAGCATGAGGTAAAACTTAAAGGAAATAGTAAACTTCAATTGTTTGTATCGGCAGGTACATCTAAAGCAAGGAGTGAGAAACTTGTAGTCGAATGGTATCGCTCTCAGCTAAAAAATAGGCTTGCAGCTATACTAGAAAATTGGCAGAAAAAGATAGGTGTTCAAGTTGATGATTGGACGGTAAGAAAAATGCGAACAAAGTGGGGTAGTTGCAATCCCCAAACGAAACGTATCAATATCAATCTAGAGTTAGCCAAGAAGCCACCTGAGTGCTTGGAATATATTCTAGTGCATGAGCTTGTACATCTCTTAGAACGCCACCATAACGAACGATTTGTTAGCCTAATGGATGGTTATTTACCCAATTGGCGTTTACACCGTGATTTGTTGAAAAAACTGCCACTAGGACATGATGATTGGAAGTATTGATTTTTTTGGGGGGGGGAGGGTACATACTTGCTGTAAGCTTTTCGCCCATAGTGTAGTGGTGAAGCAACTTATTATGCAAAGGTCTTAAAGTATTGGAAATTGGGGGAAGCCTGGAGTTTCTCTTTAAAATATAAGCCGTCTTCTTTACCCCGACTTTAAAAGTTCGATATATTGCTCATTTGTTGGGTTTTAAGATATAATGACCGTTATTATGAACTTTAATGGCGGGTTTATTGTGGTGGATACTGAACACTTCTTACCTTTGATGGGTAAGAACCTTAAAATATTAAGAAAAAAATATTACCCTTCTGATGATCAAAAAACTTTTGCTTTTCGGATTGGGGTTGGCAAGGGCACTTACATCAAGATGGAAAAGGGGGATTTATCCGTTTCTATGGCGAGTTATGTTCATGCCGCCAAGTTACTTAATGTGACAGGTGGCTTTCAGAAGTTATTTGTGCAAGAAACAGATCTGTTTAAGGAGTTAGGCATGTGAGTGAAAGCACTGTAAGAGGGTTTAAGTTATGGCGAATTACACCTTCTGGTGAAGTTGTCCATGCCGGTGATATAGCGGCTAAAACAACTGCTTCTGGCGGTATAAGCCTGCTTAACTTTAGGTATAGCTCTTCTTACTTGGAACGCTCCGATGCTATTTCATTTGACCCCGAGGCTGTGCCTCTTTCAGTAGGAAATTTTACATTTACACTATCAGCTGGTGGCTTGCCTGGGTTTATTAGTGATTGCCTGCCTGATAACTGGGGCAAAAAGCTTATCGCTAAATCACTCAACAAGCGTTATGCGAGCACGATTGATGTTATGTCTAGTATGGACAAACTAATATCCATTGGTGGGTTGGTTATAACAGGTAAAGATTCCCCTCCGCCAATACCCTCTGGTGGTATACCGCTTGAACGGGTTGAATCCATATTAAAAGATGAAGAGGTGGATTTCTCAGATTTTGAGCTTATTGCCAAACACTTACCTTTATTTGTGACCGGCGGTGGTTCGCCTGGTGGAGCAAGACCGGTAATCCCCCCGAAAAATAATTGAAGTCAAAAGTGGAATTTTCTCTTATGCTTAACAGCAGGAGATTATTCATGAAAAAAGCACATTTTAGCGATAGCCAAATATTAGCTATTTTAAAACAAGC
>JALSLH010000078.1 GCA_026988435.1 Methylophaga sp. | reverse complement strand
GTTGTGGACTTATAATAACGAACGACCTAATATGGGAATTGGTGGTATTACACCAATTCAGAAATTAAAATTAACACAGAGAAAAATATCTACTACTGATCTCCATTAAAAATGGGGGGATTACCAAGCGCTCATTAGCGCCTACGCTATCAAAAGGTTTTTATTATGCCTGTGTTGATATAAAAGCAACACGTCGATTTGTTATTTATCCTGGTGACGATAGTTTTCCGCTGTCTGATGGTGTTGAAGTGATGAGTTTGTCAATATTCTTGCAGTTAATGTAAGCTTTATACACGTAATCATTGATACTGCATATTTTTATTTACCCGTCATCCCAGTATGCTGTTAGCTGGGATCTACTTAATACTTTAGATTCCAGCTAACAGCATGCGGGAATGACGCGGTTGTAAGTTCTGAATCTTCAAGTATCACGGGTATATAAACTCTGGAAAAGGAAATAGATGAAACGTTTTATTGATATGTTTTTAGCTATAAGCGCGTCGCTTACCTTATTGATTCCAATCATTGTTGTGGCTATTTTAGTTAAGCTGACATCCAAAGGCCCTGCCTTATATTGGTCAGATAGGATTGGTCAAGATAATAAGATTTTTAAGATGCCAAAATTTCGCAGTATGAAGGTTAATACACCAGCGGTTGCTACCCATTTATTAAAAGATCCTAAAAGCCTGCTCACGCCAATAGGTGACTTTCTTCGACAATCGAGTTTGGATGAATTACCGCAGTTATGGTGCATTTTAAAAGGTGAGATGAGTTTTGTTGGGCCGAGGCCTGCATTATTTAATCAGGATGATTTGATTCAATTACGTACAGAACATGGCGTACATAAATTATTGCCTGGTTTAACGGGCTGGGCACAGGTTAATGGCCGTGATGAATTACCTATCCCTGAGAAAGTGGAGCTAGATGTTGAATATCTGAAGCGGAAATCATTCTTATTTGACCTGAAAATTATTTTGTTAACATTATTAAAGGTGTTAAAGCGGGATGGTGTGTCTCATTAGTATTTTCAAGTAATACATTAGAAAGATCAGGGCAAGAGCATATTAAATAATTTTCAGTTATTAAAAGAAAATATAGATAATTATCCAATATCTTGGTCATCCCGGTGGGCTTTTTAGCCGGGATCTACTCCAATTGACCTAGATTCCGGCTAAAAATATGCCGGAATGACAGCTTATTTAGTATAGAGCTAAGAGTTAATGACTTTCAAAGTTATTTGAGGATAAACTAGCTTGTTGTTTTTTATAATACTCTTGCCCTGTCAGAAAGATAATAGTAGTTTACATTTATTAAATTCTGGCACATAATGATAATTATATTTATCATTCATGTTGATTTATTAAATGAAGAAAATAATAGTTGAAATTAAAAATAAACCAATAGGTGAGCTTTTTTATGAAGAAAGTAGTAATACCTATGGTTTTAATTATCGGTCTAATGACGAACTAGTTTCACTAATTATGCCCTATAAAGCATCGACATGTTTATGGCGGGGTCATTTGCATCCCATTTTTGATATGAATATGCCAGAAGGTTATTTGTTTGAAATTTTAAAGAATTATCTAAATAAACAGCATGAGTATATTAATGATTTTTTATTGTTCTCTTATTTGTGCCCTAATATTCAAAGCCGACTTTCATTTCGAAGTGAATTTTCTGATACACCTTTTAACAGCATTGATTTAAATGATGTCTTACAAAATGATAGCGAAGATACGTTTGTGGCATTGGTTAAAACGTTTCTAGACAAAAATGCTATTTCTGGGGTGCAACCTAAAACGTTGGCATTACTACGAGATAAAGAGTCATTAACAACGAAAGAATATATTATTAAAGCGTGGGGGGCGGAATATCCACGTTTAGCAGAAAATGAGTATTTCTGCCTAAAGGCAGTTGAAAAATCAGGAGTTAAGATCCCCAATATTTTGTTATCAGAAAATAAGAAATTTTTGCTGGTTGAACGGTTTAATTATGATAAAGAAAGTAAGGAATATCTAGGCTTCGAAGAAGTCTCAGGGCTGCTGGGGAAAAATAAAGAACAAAAATATGAGGGTAGCTATGAGCAAGTAGCCAAAACACTTTATCGTGTTGTTACTAATAAGCGTATGGATATGCAATCTTTTTATAAAACGGTGGTGATGAGTTATTTGCTTAAAAATGGCGATGCTCACTTGAAGAATTTTGGCGTACTCTATGATGCTGATATGACAAATATCAGGTTTTCACCAGCTTATGATGTTGTTAATACCGTTGTTTACTTTTTTGCAGATAGACCAGCATTAAGTATGTTCGGTAAAAAAGTATGGTTTGGACGAAAGGAACTCATTAAGTTCGGTGTTGAAAGCTGCTATATGTCGGAGAAGCTCGCCAGCAAATCTTATGATGATTGTATGAAGGCTTTAAAAGACACAATTACTGAACTGCAAGAATATAACGCAAAAATACCTGCCTTTGAAACAATGGGGCAAAAGATGATTGATACGTGGAATGTATCACTTGAAAATAAAACTCACAAGGAGCTACCGCTTGAAATTAGACGAAATTGGCGATGAGATAAAAGTATTGAGAAAGGCGAAGCGTCAAACGCAAGAACAACTGGCAGATATTGCTGGAATAAGCAGGGTGACAATGGGTAAGTTAGAGCGTGGGCAGTTAGGTGCTATTGGTTTGAAAACACTGGATATTATTCTAGATGCTTTGGGCTACGAAATTGCAATTAAACCTAAAAATAGCTTTGGTTTACCAAGTCTTGATGAGTTGCAATAGTGTTTATTTTGAAGGAGAGAAATTATCTGGATGTATCACCAGCCATAAAATTTATTTGACAGAATAGATGGAACTACAGTAGTTTATTTTCAGCTGTCCATGGTGGACGGTATTAACAAGGAGTATGGAAAGATGTTAAGAAAATTATGTTTGTCTCTAATTCTAGGTTTGTCTCTTTTATCAGCAAGTGTTTTTGCTGCTGATGCCATTAATATAAATACTGCGACGCAAGCGCAGTTAGAAATGCTGAAAGGGGTCGGGCCATCGACTGCTACTGCGATCATTGAATATCGTGAGCAAGTTGGTAACTTTAAAACGGTTGATGAATTAATAAATGTTAAAGGAATCGGCGATAAAAAACTATCTCAGTTTGCAGAACAAATCACTATTGCGGATCCTAAAAAAGAAGCCAAATAATTTAGTTGATTTGGATGTGGTGGCTATCTTCGGGTAGTCACCATTTTAATTTAGTCTAGGCTAAGTTTTTCAATAATAAGCGTTTCTAAGTGTTTTATTTGTTCAGTATTTAGCGGTTTATGATCAGACGTAGATAGTAAGAAAATATCATCTACTTGGTCACCTAAAGTGGTCAGTTTTGCACTAATAACATGGATCTTGCTCTGCAAAAATATATGAGCTAACATGGAGACTAAGCCTAGCCTGTCATGTGTTTCAAGTTCTAGTGTGGTATATTTTTGTTTGGTATCTGTTGAGAAATTGAGTGAAGGTTTTGTTTCAAATAATTTCATTGTTCTGGGTGTGATATTTGAATTAAATTCCTTGGCATTTTCTAATTCACTGAGTTGCTGTTCTATTAAATAGATAAGTTCGTTTTGATCACGTACATTACCGGTCAATATATATGAATTTAGTGATTTTTCATCAGTAGTAGTATCTATTTTGGCATCTAAAATATCTAGTTGTAACGATTCCAAACAGGCAGTAATGGCGGCAAAAATTCCTAGTTTATCATCAGTGAAAATAAACAATTCTAAGGTGTTTTTTTGATCAAGATTACGGGTGTTTATTAAGGTTTCCACACTAGGATCTTGTAATCGAGAAGTTGTTTGCCAAACAATTTCATCTGTCGTGTGGTGCAAAAAATAATCTGCATCATAATGTTGCCACAGTGTTGTAACTTGTTGCTCAGTCCAAGCCTGATGAGTAAGCTGTTGCAGTGCTTGTTGTCGGCGTTGTTTACTTTTTTCGGCCCTGTTTCTGGCAATATCGTGTCGATGTTCTAACCATTGTCTAGTGGCATTATAAAGCTGTCTGAGTAAAGAGTCTCGCCAGCCATTCCATAAATTATTATTGGTGGCTCGAATATCAGCTACCGTTAGTAAATAAAGGTAATTAAGTCGATCCACTGTTTTTACTTTAGCTGCAAAAACTTTAATAGTATCAGGATCATTGACATCACTTTTTTGAGCGGTGGAGGACATGGTGAGGTGTTGGCGCACTAAAAATGTGACGATTTCAGTATCATCTTCACTTAACTGATGTTGTTTGCAAAACTCGGCAGCATCAGGTACGCCAAGCAAGCTATGATCACCGCCACGACCCTTGGCTATATCATGAAAAAGACCGGCAATATATAATAATTCTGGCTTAGGGATTTGATAAAAAATCTGCGAGCAAAGTGGGAATTCAGAACTGTATTCCGGACATGAAAATCGGCGCAAATTTCGTACTAAAAATAGAGTATGTTCGTCCACTGTATAAATATGGAAGAGATCATGCTGCATTTGGCCGACAATTGCACCAAACTTCGGCAAATAGGCGCCCAAAACACCCAGTTTGTTCATTCGGCGGAATTCATGTGTTACGCCTTTGGATTGCCTAATAATTTCCATAAAGAGGCTTTGGCATGCAGTATCATTTCGAAAACGATCATCAATAAGGTAAATGTGGGCATGAAGTTGCCGAATTGTTTCGGCACGAACGCCTTTTATTTCTGGGTGCTGTTCTAGAATTAAAAATAATTCCAGCATGGCATAGGGATAAGCTGAAAATATTGTAGCTTCAGTCGTTGCTAAGTAACCATTATGCACATGAAAGCGATTATTGATTGGGTCGATTTTTCTCGGCTCGTCAGCAAGGATTATTTGTTCTTCAAATAATTGAAGTAATAAGGTATTCATTTGTTGCACACTGCGGGCACACAAATAATAATCCTTCATAAATTGTTCGACAGGAAGACGTTTTCCATCATCTTGGTAGCCAAACTGATCCGCTAATTCTCGTTGGTAATCGATCTGTAATTTTTCTTCTTTTCGCCCTGCCTGAAGGTGTAATGCAAAGCGAATTTTCCATAAAAAATGCTGTGCTTTATTTAATGTTTCGTATTCACTGTCGGATAAAAATCCTTTTTGTTTTAGGCCTTGTACATCACTTACATTGAAATGTTGTTGAGCCACCCAACTGATTACTTGCAAGTCTCGTAAACCACCTGGCGCTTCTTTAATATTAGGTTCGAGATTATTAGCGGTATCATTATATTTTAGGTGGCGTTGTTGTTGCTCTAGTTTTTTAATTTGATAGAAATTTCGGGTATCCCATGTTTTATTATTGCCCGTTAACTCCTGTAGTGCTGAGAATAGGTTTGGCTTACCACAAAGTAGACGAGTTTCTAATAAATTAGTGGCGATGGTGACATCAGTTTCAGCTTGCTCTCTACATTCAGAAATCGTACGAACACTATGACCTATTTCGAGTCCAATATCCCATAACTGGGTAAGGAAATCAGATAGGTTTTCAGGCGGTTGCTCTGATACAGATTCATCAAGTAAGACTAATAGATCAATATCAGAATAGGGGTGAAGTTCAGCCCGGCCATATCCTCCAACGGCTAATAAACTGATAGGTATATTAGCGGTTATATGTTGTGACCAAAGCTGTTGTAGCACCTGGTCAACAAAGGCGGTACGTTGGTGCACTAAATGAACGACATCGATTTGATCGCTAAATTGTTGTGTTAAGTAAGATTGACCTTGTTTGAGCGCTTCGCGAAAAAAAGCACTATCAGATGTTGAGTCGGGTACTTTATTGTTGGCGATATCCCACAGCGATAATAATTCAGACATTAAATGACTTCACCTTCGCGTAAAGTTAAAATTTCATGGCCCGTTTCGGTGACGAGAATAGTGTGCTCCCATTGTGCAGAAAGTGAGCGATCTTTGGTGTATACCGTCCAGCCATCACTTTTATGATGTCTGATCTGCCGCTTGCCAGCATTCACCATTGGCTCAATAGTAAAAGTCATGCCTGCTTCAAGCGTTAATCCTGTTCCTGGCTTGCCGTAATGAAGTACTTGAGGTTCTTCATGAAATACTTTGCCAATGCCATGGCCGCAATATTCTTGCACGATAGAAAAGTTTTGCGCTTCAGCATGTTTTTGAATGATGGCACCAATATCGCCTAATTGGATCCCAGGTTTGACTAGATCGATACCAAGCAGCATAGCTTCACGTGCATTGTCACAAAGGCGTTTAGCTAGAATAGATGTATTACCAATATGAAACATTTTGCTGGTGTCACCGTGATATTCATCTTTAATCACCGTGATATCAATATTGATAATATCACCGTCTTTTAGTTTTTTATCGCTTGGAATACCATGGCAAATAACATGGTTAACCGAGGTACAAATCGACTTTGGGAAACCATGATAATTTAAAGGTGCGGGAATGGCTTGTTGTTCATTGACGATATAATCATGACAAATTTTGTCTAATTCATCGGTGGTTACCCCTGCTTTAACATGAGGTTCGATCATGGTTAACACGTCAGCGGCAAGCTTGCCTGCAATACGCATTTTGCTAATTTCTTCTGCTGATTTTATACTGACGGCCATAATATTGATTATTCCTAAACATATATTTGCTAATTTGATGCTTACAGTGTGCCGTAATTTACGTATAAAGTAAAAGTAATAAAAATCATGTTTACATTGTTTTTATTAGTCTTTTATGGTATAAAATGCGCGCCGATAAAGGCAAAATCACACATGCACCGACACAGGTTTCGGGGTGCTAACTGCTTAGGCAGGCTAGTCGAAACATGGGGTGTGTGGAGGTTTAACCCCAACTTATTATAAAGGTAATACTTAAAATGGCTAAAATAACTATGCGCCAAATGTTAGAAGCAGGCGTTCACTTCGGTCACCAAACACGTTATTGGAACCCTAAAATGGGCCCGTATATTTTTGGTAAACGTAATAATATTCATATCATCAACCTTGAGCACAGCTTACCAAAGTTTAACGATGCGTTAAACTTTGTAGGTAAATTAGCTTCAAAAAAAGGTCGTATTTTATTTGTGGGCACAAAACGTGCTGCACAAGATCCTATCCGTGAAGATGCAGAACGTGCAGGCATGCCTTACGTGAACCGTCGTTGGTTAGGTGGTATGTTGACTAACTATCAAACAGTGCGTCAATCAATCAAACGTTTAGATGCGATTGATGAAATGATGGCGGCTGGAAAATTAGAAGGTTTGAAAAAGAAAGAAGTTTTAAACCTAACGCGTGAGCAAGAAAAACTAGAAAAAAGCATCGGTGGTATCCGTAAAATGGGTGGTCTTCCTGATGCATTATTTGTTATTGATGTTGATCATGAACGTATTGCAATTCAAGAAGCAAACAAATTAGGTCTTCCTGTTATCGCGATCGTTGATTCTAATAGTAACCCTGATGGTGTTGATTACATCATCCCTGGTAACGATGACTCTATGCGTGCTATCAAGCTTTATACAACAAGTATTGCTGATGCAATTTTAGAAGGTAAAGCATCTGTTTCAACAGGTGATGCAGAAGAAGAAATGGTAGAGGTTGCTGCAGAAAGCGAAGCTGCTGCAGAATAAACGCTACACAATGTACTATGGACAGGCTCGCTAGATTAGCGGGCCTGTGTTGTATTAAGAATTTGAAAAAAGGGTAATAAAAATGGCAATTACTGCTGCATTAGTAAAAGAACTACGTGAGCGTACAGGCTCAGGCATGATGGAATGTAAAAAAGCATTGGTCGCATCTAACGGTGATATTGAAGCCGCTGTAGAAGAAATGCGCAAGTCTGGCTTAGCAAAAGCAGATAAAAAATCAGATCGTATCGCTGCTGAAGGCATTATTGTTATCGAAACAAGTGCTGATGGTAAGAATGCAGTTATGATTGAAGTCAATTCAGAAACAGATTTTGTTACTAAATCTGAAGATTTTATGGGGTTCGTTAATGCGTTAGCACCTGTTGTATTATCAGCGCAACCTGTCGATCTTGAAGCATTGATGGCATTGTCGTTTAACGATGCAGGCGACAGTGTTGAAGTTGTTCGCCAAGCGTTAGTTGCAAAAATCGGTGAAAATATTAAAGTCCGTCGCTTTGAGTTAATGTCGAGTGCTGATGGCGTGATTGGTTCTTACCGACATGGTGATCGTATTGGTACTATGGTGAACTTAACAGGTGGTGATGAGACTGTAGCTAAAGACATTGCTATGCATGTTGCTGCGAGTCGTCCTCAAGCTGTTTCTGCAGCGGACCTACCCGCTGAACTGTTAGAGAAAGAGCGTGATATCGTAGCGACTCAAGCAAAAGACAGTGGCAAGCCAGAAGCAATCATTGAAAAAATGGTTGAAGGACGCATGAAGAAATTTGTAAATGAAATCAGCTTAATGGGCCAAGCATTTGTTAAAGACCCTGATGTGACAGTTGAACAATTAGTTAAAAAAGCAGATGCAACGGTTAATGCCTTTGCATTCTTCGAAGTAGGTGAAGGCATCGAAAAAGCAGAAGATAACTTTGCAGAAGAAGTGATGGCGCAAGCTAAGCTGTAAAAGTAAGCTAGGGGAAGACGACATGTTTCAATATGTAGATTTTCACTCCCGCATGTTTACCCAGTCAAGCTGAGTACAAGCTTAGCGGGAGTCTTGCTTATGCCCATATTCCGGCTAAAAGCCTACCGGAATGACGATACTTTAGGCTAATCAATTAAAACGGAGAATCAGCATGACTGAAACAGCAAAAAAACCAGTTTATAAACGTGTGCTACTGAAATTAAGTGGTGAAGCGTTAATGGGAAAGGCTGATTTTGGTATTGATCCTGAAGTAATATTTCGTTTTGCTAAAGAAATTGCCGAGCTCAGCGCCCAAGGTGTTGAGCTCGGTGTCGTTATTGGCGGTGGCAACATTTTCCGCGGTGCAGGTTTAGCTTCAGGTGGAATGGAGCGTGTTAGTGCGGATCATATGGGCATGCTAGCCACAGTAATGAATGCGCTAGCTTTACAAGATGCATTAGAACAACAAGGTGCATTTTGTCGTGTGATGTCCGCTATTCAAATCAATGAAGTCTGTGAAGACTATTTACGCCGTCGTGCTATTCGCCATCTTGAAAAAGGCCGTGTAGTTATTTTCGCTGCAGGTACCGGCAACCCATTTTTCACAACGGATTCAGCTGCAAGTTTACGCGCGGTTGAAATCGGCGCAGAGTTATTGATGAAGGGGACGCAGGTCGATGGCGTTTATGATGCTGATCCTAAAAAAAATCCGAAGGCGGTACGTTATACTGATTTAAGCTATGATGAAGCAATTAATAAACGTTTAGGTGTAATGGATACAACGGCTGTAGTGATGTGTCAGGAACAGAAAATGCCATTACGGATATTCGATGTTCATAAAGAAGGTAACCTGGCAAAAATAATTTATGGCGAAGATATTGGAACACTTGTTAAATAAGAGTAACCGTAGGATAAGAATATGATTGAAGATATTAAAAAAGATGCGGCAGATCGCATGCAAAAAAGTGTTGTTTCACTTGAAATGGCTATGGCTAAAATCCGTGCAGGACGTGCTCATACCAGTTTGTTAGATCAGATTGTCGTTCCTTATTATGGTTCTGACGTGGCGCTGAGCCAAGTTGCAAACGTTGGTGTTGAAGATTCACGAACACTCACCGTTACGCCATGGGAAAAGCCGATGTTGACAGTTGTTGAAAAAGCAATTATGACATCTGATTTAGGGGTAAATCCTAGCAGCGCAGGTATGACAATCCGTATTCCTATTCCGCCGCTTACTGAAGAACGTCGTCGTGATTTGGTGAAAGTAGCGCGTAATGAAGCAGAAGGAGCACGCGTTGCCGTGCGAAATATTCGCCGTGATGCAAATAGTACGTTGAAAGAATTATTGAAAGAAAAAGACATTTCAGAAGATGAAGAGCGTGGTGCAGAAGAAGCCATTCAGAAGTTAACTGATGCCGGTATTAAACAGATCGAAGACGTACTGAATGAAAAAGAATCAGATTTAATGGAAGTGTAAAAAGCACTCTATGACAAAGGAATCTGCTAATGTTCCACAACATATCGCCATCATTATGGATGGTAATGGTCGATGGGCAAAAAAGCGCCACCAACCTCGATTTATGGGTCACAGAGCAGGTGTTAAAGCGGTTGAGAATATTGTTAAACATTGCGCAGAGCTAGGGGTCGGCGTTTTAAGCCTTTTTGCATTTAGTAGTGAAAATTGGCGCCGGCCTAGCAAAGAGGTGAGTTTGCTTATGGAGTTGTTTGCACTTTCACTAAAACAACAAGCCAAACGATTACATAAAAATAATATTCGTTTGCAGATTATCGGTGATCTAAGTAAATTCTCAGATAGTCTACAAAAACAAATCAAACAAGCTGAGCAATTAACTGCGGATAATACCGGACTGATAATTAATATTGCAGCTAATTACGGCGGACGTTGGGATATCACACAAGCCGTTCAAAAAGTAGCTGAGAAAGTGACAGCAGGTGAGTTACAAGCAGAAGATATAACCGAAGATATGATTGGTGCCGAATTGACTACGGCTTCTATTCCTGAACCTGATTTGTTTATCAGAACAGGGGGGGAAGAGCGTGTGAGTAACTTTTTGCTATGGCAAATGGCGTACACTGAATTTTATTTTTCAGAAACATTATGGCCAGATTTTGATTCACAGCAGTTAGATAATGCTATTTCATCATTTAATGATCGTGAACGACGTTTTGGCAAAACATCAGAACAAATTCAGCAAGATAGCTAAACTTTAAAATAAGATAATACGAGACTTTATGCTTAAACAACGATTATTAACGGCTGCAATATTAATTCCGCTAGTTGTTTTCAGCCTTCTTTATTTGCCAAGCTCTATTGTGCAATGGTTATTAGCTGGCGTAGTCGTGTTAGCTGCGTGGGAATGGTTTGCTATTATTGGCTATAAAAAACGCCCACAACGCTTATTCGCATTTGCTTCATTGGCACTTATTTCAATTTTAACCTTGATGTTCATCTCTTTCCTCCAACTTTCAATAATTTTGTGGAGCGTTATTTTAGTGTTGGTTGTTCGCTACGCACATACTGCATTGCCTGCAAAAATTGAAAAAATAATTATGCAGCCAGTCTCAGCCATTATTTTGTCATCATTAGTATTAGCGCTATTTTGGCATTCAGCGGTGTTATTACATTCAACTCCTTTAGGTGCTCAACAGCTTCTTTACGTTATGGTTTTGGTCTGGTTAGCAGATACAGGTGGCTATTTTGCGGGTAAACGTTGGGGAAAAACTAAACTGGCACAATCAATTAGCCCTAATAAAACATGGGAAGGCGTGGCTGGAGCGGTAGTGTTAGGATTAATTTGGGCGTTTATTGGCTATGCAATCAACCTGTCTGGTTCTTTAAGCTTAATGAGCTGGTTATTACTATCACTTGTTGCACTGTTAATTTCAATTGTAGGTGATTTATTTGAAAGCCTATTTAAACGTGCTCACAATGTAAAAGATAGTGGCAATCTGCTGCCAGGGCATGGTGGTATATTGGATCGGATTGATAGTTTACTTGCCGCGGTACCTGTGTTTACCGCTGGGATATCTTGGTTGGGAGTTAACTAAATGCAAGCGGTCACACTCTTAGGTTCAACAGGTTCAATTGGTGTAAGCACACTCAATGTATTGGCACAACACCCAGAAAAATATTATGTTTATGCCCTGACTGCAAATCGCTCAGTGGAGAGTTTGTTTGATCAGTGTCAGCAGTTTAAACCTGCTATTGCTGTGATGTTGCATGAGGCATCAGCTGAGAAATTAGCTAAAAAATTAAAAGAATCGGGTAGTGAGACTGAGGTGCTTTCAGGTGAACAAGCTCTAGTTGGCGTGGCTGAAAGCAATAAAACAGATTATGTGATGGCTGCCATTGTTGGTGCGGCAGGCTTGTTGCCAACGTTAGCTGCAGCACGAGCAGGCAAGCATATCTTACTTGCAAATAAAGAAGCCTTGGTCATGAGCGGTGGCTTGTTTATGAAAGAAGTCGAAGAAAATGGTGCGACGCTATTACCTGTTGATAGTGAACACAATGCAATTTGGCAATGTCTGCCGGTATGGAATCAACAACAGCATCATTTTGAAGGTAAGGGTGTTCGCCGAATAATCTTAACGGCATCAGGTGGCCCATTTAGAGATTATGAGTTAGCTGATCTTGAAGGTGTTACACCAGAACAGGCTGTTGCTCACCCAAACTGGTCGATGGGGCAAAAGATTTCTGTCGATTCCGCGACCATGATGAATAAAGGCTTGGAAGTTATCGAAGCACATTGGTTATTTGGCTTAGCAACAGAGCAAATTGACGTGCTATTACATCGCCAAAGCATCATTCATTCAATGGTTGATTATGTTGACGGCTCGGTGCTAGCACAAATGGGTAACCCTGATATGCGAACACCCATTGCTAATGCTTTAGCATGGCCAAATAGGATTGATTCAGGTGTGGCACCATTAGATTTGGCTACCGTTGGTCGTTTAGATTTTTCGGTGGCTGATCACAAACACTTTCCATGTTTAGCGTTAGCTTATCAAGCACTAGAAGCGGGCGGCACAAGCACCGCAATTTTGAATGCGGCTAATGAAATTGCAGTTGAAGCATTTTTAAAGAAACAAATAAAATTTACCCAGATAGCAACGATAATAGAGCAAGTATTAGCTAAAGTGCCTGCAAACACAGGAGACACGCTAGAACAAGTGTTAGCTGATGATTTAGTTGCCCGGAAAGTGGCTAGAGAGCTTATTTCTTAAAACAATGCAATCACTCTTCTTTTTTATAGTCGCGTTGTCGATATTAGTTGTTGTTCATGAATTTGGTCACTTCTGGGTCGCGCGTCGATGCGGCGTAAAGGTGCTGAAGTTTTCAGTGGGATTTGGCCGACCATTATGGAAAAAACTAGGGCGTGATGGCACTGAATATATTTTAGCCGCTATCCCTCTTGGTGGTTATGTCAAGATGTTAGATGAACGAGAAGGTGATGTTCCTCCCGAGCAATTAGACCAAGCCTTTAATAAAAAATCATTAGCATCTCGTACGGCGATTGTTGCTGCAGGCCCTCTCGCAAATTTACTTTTTGCTGTTTTTGCTTATTGGCTAATTTTTATAATGGGTATTCCTGGCATGCGGCCCATTATCGATGACATTGCCAAAAATTCACCAGCGAGCTATGCCCAATTTAGATCTGGTGATGAAATAAAGCAGGTTAATGGCCATGATACCCCGACATGGTCAAGTGTACGACAAACATTGTTCAAGATATCTCAATCCGGTGGTACTGCTGAGATAACAGTCGATTTAGGCGGGGTTGAAATTCAGCGACAGCTTGAAATAGCTAAGATAGCTCAAGATCCCAGTGGGGTAACGCCACTTTTAAATGAACTTGGCTTAATACCTATTCAACTAAAATACAAACCCATTATAGGATCTATAGTCCGAGGTGGAGCTGCAGAGAAAGCGGGGCTACAAAAGGGGGATGAATTACTTTCTTTTGAAGGTAGACTTGTTAATGACTGGGCTGAATGGGTAGCACTTATTCAAGCACACTCTGACGCATTAATGGCGATTGAAATAATGCGTGGCAAAGAAACGCTAGCACTTTTAATGACACCAAATAGAACGGCAGATGATGTAGGGAAAATAGGCGCTGGATTAGATGCGAGTAAAACTAAAGTGCCTGAATACTTACAAGCAGAACTTCGTTATGGGCCTATTTCTGCACTAGGGTACGCGGTGAAAGAAACATGGGACTTTTCAAGTTCTACGGTTAAGGGGCTGGTGGGTATGCTCATGGGTACTGTTTCAAGCAAAAATATTGGCGGGCCAATTACAATTGCTCAAATAGCAGGAGCATCTGCAAAACAAGGATTAACTTCTTTTATCTATTTTCTGGCGATGATTAGCGTGAGTTTAGGAATATTAAATTTGCTACCCATCCCTATCTTAGATGGCGGCCATTTAGTGATGAATTTAATTGAATGGGTAAAAGGCAAGCCATTATCGGAAAATGCACAGTTACAAGGTCAGAAGGTCGGCATATTTTTGCTTTTATCATTGATGCTTTTAGCTTTTTTCAATGACTTATCAAGACTGTTTGGATTATAGATGTACCCTTCGCTAATTTACAGGTACACTACACAATTCAAATATGCATAATTTAAGCAAAATAATGAATAAATTACTTTTATCAATCGCATTCTTCTTACTGACTAGTACAGTAGTAATAGCCGACACTTTCACGATTAAAGATATTCGAGTAGAAGGTTTACAACGGATCTCCGCGGGTACTGTGTTTAACTTTTTGCCTGTTAAAGTGGGCGATGAAATGACAGATAAAGATGCAAAAAGTATTATTCGAGCTCTTTTCAAGTCTAAATATTTCAATGATGTTGCTGTTGACGAGCAAGATGATGTACTCGTGATTACTGTGAG
The DNA here is from genome assembly GCA_026988435.1 of Methylophaga sp. GTDB lineage: Bacteria > Pseudomonadota > Gammaproteobacteria > Nitrosococcales > Methylophagaceae. The sequence goes on along the minus strand of JALSLH010000078.1, from coordinate 19,744 downwards.
TGAACGCCCTGCAATTTCTAGTATTGAATTTGTTGGAAATAAGGATCTTGATAGCAAGGAGTTGTTAAAGTCATTAAGCCGAATGGGCTTTGCGGAAGGCCAAGTATTCCAAAAAGCCATCTTAGAACGAGTTGAGCTTGAGTTGGAACGCCAATATTTTAGTCGTGGAAAATATGGTGTTGTTATTAACTCAGATGTCACACCTTTAGAGCGAAACCGTGTTGCAATACGGATTAACTTGGCTGAAGGTATAGTGGCCACTATTGCAAGTATTAATATAGTGGGTAATACTTCATTTGATGAAGATGATTTGATGGCAGATTTTGAATCAACTACTGGCGGTCTTTTATCTTCATTCACCAAGGATAATCAATATTCACGGCAGAAATTATCGGCCGATTTAGAAACACTGCGATCGTATTATCTGGATCGAGGTTATGTTGATTTTTCAGTTGAATCTACGCAAGTTTCAATTACAGATGATAAAAAGCAAATGTATATTACAATCAATATACAAGAAGGCAAGCGTTATAAAGTTAAAGAAGTCCGGCTTGCGGGTGATTTAATTGTCCCTGAGAATGAATTGTTTGAATTGGTTACGATTAAAAAAGATGCCGTGTTTTCACGTAAAGCGATTACTCAAAGTACAGAATATTTAACAGATAGACTGGGGAATGAGGGGTATGCCTTTGCTAATATTAATGCAGTACCGGATATTGATCGAGAAAGTCGAGAAGTAACATTAACTTTTTTTATTGATCCAGGCCGCAGGGCTTATGTAAGACGGATAAATATTGCAGGTAATAGCAAAACACGCGATGAAGTATTACGCCGTGAAATGCGTCAACAAGAATCAGCATGGATTTCTACGTCTAAAGTTGATCAATCACGGGCTCGAATTAGTCGATTGGGTTACTTTGAGGATGTGAATGTTGAAACTATTCCTGTACCAGGTAGTGTAGATCAAGTTGATCTTGATTTTAATGTGTCAGAAACACCATCAGGTAGTTTGTCAGCAGGATTGGGGTTTTCACAATCAGACGGCCTTATATTCAATGCGAATATTGTCCAAAAGAACTTTTTGGGTAGTGGAAAGCACATCAATTTTGGCTTTAACAATAGCAGTGTCAATACCGTATATAGTTTTGGTTATACGAACCCGTTTGTAACGGTGGATGGCATAAGTCAGGGTTTTAATGCGTTCTTTCGTGAGACTGATGCAAATAAAGCTAACCTGGCTAGTTTCAGCACTGATGTCTGGGGTGGCGATATTAGTTTTGGTATTCCAATCAGTGAGATTAACCGGATTAGATTAGCATTTGGTTATGAAAATACACAACTTAATCTCCCTTCAAATAGCACGATCAGCTCTTACAAGAAATTTGTTGCAGATGAAGGGGATAGTTTTGACACGTGGACGATGACATTATCTTGGTCTAGCGATACACGAGACAACTCTATTTTACCAACGCGTGGTACTTCTCAGAGCATATCGGCTGAAGTGGCCATTCCTGTTGGCTCATTGCAATATTACAAGGTAAGATATAGGCATAAATGGTTTCATCCTGTGACCGATTCGCTTACATTATCTTTAGGTGGCAATCTTGGTTATGGAAATAGTTATGGCAGTACTGACATATATCCATTTTTCCAAAACTTTTATGCTGGGGGAATTCGCAGCTTGCGTGGCTTCCAATCAAATACTTTGGGTGCGCAAGAAGATGGGCAAGCGCTTGGTGGTAACCTTTTGGTTACTGGAGGTGCAGAGCTAATTTTCCCTGTACCCTTTATGAAAAAACAGTTAAGATCTTTTCGTTTAAGTACTTTTGTGGATATGGGTAACGTTTTTTCTGAAGAGCAAGGCTTTAACTTCGATGCGGGAGAATTACGCTATTCGGCAGGTCTGTCTGCAGTTTGGATATCACCTTTTGGGGCAATGACAGTAAGTATTGCAAAACCACTTAATGATGAGAGTGGGGACGAAGTCGAGAACTTTCAGTTCTCACTAGGGTCAACATTTTAGATAAAACAGTTTTGGAGAATATGAACGTGAGAAAAATTAAAATTATTGGTGCACTTTTAGCGATAACACTATTGTTACCATCATTGATGGTTAATGCTGCAGAGTTAAAAATTGGCGTGGTTAATGCGGCAATGGTGTTAGACAAATCACCACAAAAAGAAAGAGCGTTAGCTCGACTTGAAAAAGAATTTTCAGCACGTAGCAAATCTTTAGAAAGAAAAGTTAAAGATCTTCGAGCACGACAAGCTAAATTAGCTAAAGATGCTGCTATCTTAAGTGCAGATGAACGTAAGGCTAAAGAACGCAGTATTTTAAGTGAACAACGCGAATTGAAACGTTTGGGTGATGAGTACAGTGAAGATTTATCTATTCGTAGAAATGAAGAGTTACGCAAATTAGAAAAAGATATTGCTAAAACAATTATAGAAGTAGCAAAAAAAGAATCGTATGATTTGGTTCTTTATCAAGGTGTAATTCATGCAAGCAAGAGCATAAATATCACCGACAAAGTGCTAGAGATTTTGAAGTCAAAATAGTCGCTTAGATCGTGGCATGGACACTAGCTCAGATAGCCAAACATGTTCAGGGTGAGCTTGTAGGTGATGCCAGTTTCAAGGTTGATAGCTTTGCTGACTTACAAAGTGCAACAAGTAATCAGATTAGTTTTTTATCCAGTAGCAAATATAAAAAATATTTAGCGATTACCCAAGCGGGTGCCGTTATTATTGAGCAACAATTGGCGTCTGAAGTTTTATCGAATGCTATTATTGTGAAGGATAGCTATGTCGCTTATGCGAAAGCTGCCACACTACTTAATCCCCAAGAAGAAATTAGTGGTGGAGTTCACTCTTCAGCTGTTGTTGATGAAAACAGTCAGCTTCACTCGTTAGCTTACATTGGTGCTCAGACTGTAATAGAATCAGGTGTGAAAATAGAGGCTGGCGCTGTTATTGGGCCGGCTTGTGTCGTGAAGAAAAATGTCACAATTGGTAGAAATACACGACTCTCAGCCAATATTACGATATGCGAAGATGTCCAAATTGGTAACAACTGCCTTTTCCATCCAGGCGTAGTGATTGGAGCAGATGGTTTTGGTATTGCAAATGATAATGGAAAATGGATTAAAGTACCTCAAGTCGGTAGTGTCATAATTGGTGATAATGTTGAGATTGGTGCAAATACAACAATTGATCGCGGTGCAATAGAAAATACCAAAATTGGTAACGGTGTTAAGTTAGATAATCAAATTCAAGTTGCTCATAATGTAGTAATTGGCGACAATACGGTTATAGCTGGTTGCGTAGGTATCGCAGGAAGTACAAAGATAGGACACAATTGTATTATTGGCGGTGGGGTTGGGATTACTGGTCATATTGCAATTGCTGATGGTGTAATGATTACAGGTAATACTATGGTTACAAAATCGATTACCAAGGCCGGTTCATATTCCTCTGGTATCCCAGCTGAAACCACTAAACAGTGGCATCGAAATGTGATACGTTATCGTCAAATGGATACGTTAGCTGATCGTGTTAAACAATTAGAAGAACAACTAAAAAATAGCTAAAGTCATACGGTGATTTATTGGAAGAGATAGTTTCAGTAAAAAATAGAGGATACAAAAAATTGAATATAATTGATATACATGAAATTCAGCGACTTCTTCCACATAGATATCCTATGTTGCTAATTGATAAGGTAATTGAATTTACACCAGGTAAGCATCTTGTAGGTATTAAAAATGTTACTTACAATGAACCACATTTCACGGGGCACTTTCCTAATCGAGTCATCATGCCGGGGGTATTAATTCTTGAAGCATTGGCACAAGCGACGGGAATATTAGCGTTTAAATCGTTTGAGGGCCTACGCTCAGATGATGCTTTATATTATTTAGCATCAATTGATAATGCAAAATTTAAGCGTCCAGTTGAACCTGGTGACCAATTACAGTTAGAAGTAACATTAGTAAAAAATAAACGTAATTTCTGGCGGTTTAGTTGTGTTGCCACAGTCGACGGTGAAGTGGCAGTGAGTGCTGATATTATGTGTGTTGATCAAGATATGCCAAAATGATCCACCCGACAGCTATTGTCGATCCTTCAGCAATCATTGCTAATGATGTCACGATTGGTCCTTATTCGATTATCGGCGCGGATGTTGAAATCGGGGCGGGTAGCACAATCGAATCACATGTAGTGATTAAAGGCCCAACAAAAATTGGTAAAAATAATAAGATTTATCAATTTTCATCTGTGGGTGAAGAGCCGCAGGATAAAAAGTTTACTGATGAGATTACACGATTAGAAATTGGTGATAATAACCTTATTCGTGAGAATGTTACGATTAATCGAGGCACAGCTCAAGGTGGCGGCCTAACAAAGATTGGTAATGACAATTGGATCATGGCTTATGTTCATATCGCTCACGATTGCATTGTGGGCAATGAAAACATATTAGCTAACAATGCATCTCTAGCGGGTCATGTAATCATTGATGATTTTGTTATTCTGGGTGGTTTTACTCTGATCAGCCAATTTAATACAATGGGTTCGTATTCTTTCAGTGCAATGGGCAGTGTAATATCGCGCAATGTACCGCCTTATGTATTAGTTTCAGGTCATATGGCAAAACCAATAGGTATTAATGTTGAAGGCTTACGTCGACGCCAGTTTTCGGATCTACAAATAAAGAATGTTCGTAAGGCATATAAACTGATCTACCGTACTGGTTTAGGTATAGAAACTGCACAAACTCAGATTGAGAGTATAGAGCAAGAGGAAACAGAATTATCTGTAATAGTTCAATTCTTGGATAAACAAGAAGGCGGAATTATTCGCTAACAACGCCGCATTTTGCTTGCAGGTGAATAAGAATAACTGGCTTGGGCTGATTACTCTGCAGTAGAACTAATTCTATGAATAGTCAGATCTGCACCATCGTATTCCTCTTCTTGTGTTAGGCGTAGCCCCATTACTTTTTTGAGCACACCGTAAACAATGTAGCCGCCGACAAAAGCAATCGTGACACCTAATAACGTGCCAAGTAGTTGGGACACTAAGCTAACACCGCCACGCCCGCCAAGAGCTATGCTTCCAAAGATGCCTGCAGCAATACCACCCCAAACACCACAAAGTCCATGTAATGGCCACACACCTAACACGTCATCAATTTTCCATTTATTTTGCGTTAGGGTGAACATATAAACAAATAAGCCACCGGCAACACCACCTGTAATGAGTGCGCCAAGAGGATGCATTACGTCAGAACCAGCACATACTGCTACTAGCCCGGCAAGCGGTCCATTGTGGACGAAGCCTGGGTCATTACGACTCACTAGACAGGCAACTAATGTTCCGCTGACCATGGCCATCAATGAGTTAATGGCAACCAAGCCACTGATGCCATCAATTTCTTGCGCAGACATCACGTTAAAACCAAACCAACCGACAGTTAAGATCCAAGCACCCAGAGCGAGAAAAGGAATATTTGATGGCGGGTGCGCATAGATTTCACCATTTTTACCATAACGTCCATGGCGAGGCCCTAAATGCAGTACTGCAGCAAGCGCAATCCAACCTCCAACCGCATGCACAACAATAGAGCCAGCAAAATCATGAAAACTTGCCCCAAAACTAGTTTCTAACCATGCTTGGAAGCCAAACAATCCATTCCAGCTAATCCCTTCAAATAAAGGATAGATAAAACCAGCTAAAAAGAAGGTGGCGATTAATTGAGGGTTAAATTTTGCGCGTTCAGCGATACCGCCCGAAACGATGGCTGGAATAGCGGCAGCAAAGGTTAATAAAAAGAAGAATTTTACTAAGGCATAACCATTGCTTTCTACTAAAGCGGGTGCGGCTTGCATAAAATTAAGGCCGTAAGCAATGGTATAGCCTATAAAGAAGTAGGCGATACTTGAAATAGCAAAATCCATAATGATTTTAACCAAGGCATTGACTTGATTCTTTTTGCGAACCGTACCCACTTCAAGGAAGGCAAACCCTGCATGCATGGCTAGAACCATAATGGCGCCAAGAAGAATAAATAGAACATCAGTTGATGATTGCACAGTAGGTCCTTCAAATTTTAAGAAAATGAAAATGCACCAAAACGGAGCTAATATAGATGATAAATATCATCTATATTACTATTTTGACACCGGTGCACCATATTAGGTCAAGATGGGCTTTTAATCAATAGTGTTAATTTTTATTATTACGCTAAATTATATTTTCTAGTAATTTGGGTATCTTAGTGGTTTAACGTATAATTCCATGCTTTTATCACAGCAATAAGCTGTGCCTAAACAGAATATTTGAGGAGAGTGGATGTGGATATTTACGCATCGGATGAGGAAAAAGGCGAAGATATAAAACGTTGGTGGCGCGAAAATGGACGTTCAGTCATTCTAGGTTGCGTATTAGGCGGAGCAGTAATATTTGGAGGGCGTTACTGGGTCAGCTATAAACAGACACTGACGGAAAATGCATCGCTGACATATCAACAAGTTACACAAGCTATACAACAGCAACAAGGCGCCGCGGCAGACAAGCTCACTCAAAAGTTATTTAGTGATTTTTCTAATACGCCTTATGCCATTTTTGCCGCATTAGATATGGCATCACAGGCAGTGAAAAATGATGATAAGGAAGCCGCTAAATTATATTTGAAATGGGTAACTGATCATGCGTCACTCAGCGGTCATCTTGAAATAGCGCGATTGAGACAAGCAAAAATATTGGTTGATGAAGCAAAATATGAGCAAGCGCTCGAATTAACAATGCAATCTAAATCTGCCAGTTTTTCTTCACTATTTGCAGAGTTACGTGGTGATATCTTTCTTGCTATGGAGAAAAAACCAGAGGCACGCACGGCTTATCAAACGGCGATGGTAGATTTGGAAACAGGAGAGCCTCGCTTAGCTATATTACAGATCAAACTGGATGATTTGGCCGTTGCAAATGATGGGTAAAATGAGAAAAATAACTTTAATATCCTTATTAGTATTCATGCTGATGGGGCTAAGCGGGTGTGGAACGGTAAAAGGCTGGTTAGCAGAAGAGTCACATGAATTACCGCCTACGGAATTAGTTGAATTTACGACAGAATTTACCCCGGTAAAATTATGGTCGACGGATACTGGCGGCGGTAGTGACAGTGATTACAGTGATATTGCTGTCTGGTTACAAAGTGAGATGGCTGTAGTGGTAGGTTATGAAGGTGATGTAAGCGCCTATAATGCTGCGACGGGCAAAAGATTATGGCAAGCATCACTTGATGTACCTGTTATCACGGGAGCAGGTGGTGGTGAAGGCTTAATTCTCATTGGTACACAAGAAGGTGAAATTTTTGCCTTAGATGAGACTAATGGTGATTTATTGTGGCAGCAGCAACTCACAAGTGAGGTGCTTGCACCACCTAAAGCAGCAAAAGGTGTGGTGGTTGCCCGAACGGCAGATGGCAGAATGCGAGGCTTATCTGCTTCAGATGGTACTGTATTGTGGAATTATCAGCGTAAAGTACCTTTGTTAAGTTTACGGGGTGCAAGTGCCGCTGTCGTGGCAGATGATAAGGTTATCGCAGGTTATGCTAACGGTAAACTTGTAGCGTTGGCGATTCAAAGTGGTCAAGTTATCTGGGAAAAAAGTGTTGCGGTACCAAGAGGACGTTCAGAGCTTGAAAGATTAGTTGATATTGACTCTGAACCGGTGATTAAAGACGGTATTGTGTATGCCGTAGCTTATCATGGCCAAGTTGCAGCGTTTGATCTAGAAAGTGGCCAAAAATTATGGTCGCGCGATATGTCCTCCCGCTCAGGTTTAGATGTTGCGGAGAGTGGTACTATTTATATTAGTGACGATGCAGATTATGTTTGGGCATTACAAGGTAGAGATGCACTTTGGCGGCAGACGCGTCTATTACGTCGTAAATTGTCTGCTCCAGTTGTGGCAGGGAACCAAGTTGTCGTAGGTGATTTTGAAGGTTATGTTCATTGGATTTCACGGGATGATGGACGCTTTGTTGCACGTACTAATATTTCTAAATCGGCTATTCGAAGTAAACCCGTTGTGAAGGATGGCATTGTTTATGTTCTTGCTAACGATGGCGAATTAACCGCCTTTAAGGTTCAATAGATGAAGGCTGTTATAGCTTTAGTAGGTAGGCCAAATGTTGGGAAATCCACTTTATTTAATCGTTTAACCCATCGCCGAGATGCCCTCGTTGCCGATATATCTGGTTTAACACGGGATAGAATTTATGGCACGGTCAAGAATGACGACTGTGACTTTATTTTAATTGATACCGGTGGTTTAACAGATCAAGCAGATGATATCTCTGATTTGATGCGTAAGCAGGCAGATTTAGCGATAGAAGAAGCGGATTTAGTTTTCTTTTTAGTGGACGGACGTGCGGGGTTATTGGGTGATGATGAAGTTATAGCCCAACAATTACGCAGCATTAATAAACCCACTATCCTGATCATTAATAAAGCAGAAGGCGAACAAAAAGAAATTATTGCGGCAGAATTTTATGCGATTGGTTTAGGTGAGCCACAAGTCATTTCAGCATCCCAAGGTCGTGGTATTACGCCATTGATGGATGAACTTAAGCACCGCGTGCCTAGCGTGCTAAAAGAAGATGCTGACGTTGAACACGAAAATGATGTACAAGATAAAGGTATTCGCTTAGCGGTATTAGGTCGGCCAAATGTCGGCAAATCTACATTGATTAATCGTATTATGGGTGAAGAACGCGTTGTCGCTTTTGATGAACCTGGCACAACACGCGACAGCATTCATATTCCCTTTGAGAAAGATGGCACGGAATATACGTTAATTGATACTGCCGGTGTACGAAGGCGCTCAAAAGTATCAGAAATGTTAGAAAAATTTAGCATTGTAAAAACATTGCAAGCGCTTGAAGATGCCAATGTTGTGCTGTTGGTATTGGATGCACATGAAGGAATTGTAGAGCAAGATCTTCATTTGGCTGGTTTAATTATCCAAAGTGGACGTGCAGTTGTGATTGCAGTGAACAAATGGGATGGTTTAGATAAAGAAGAGCGTGAATGGGTGACATCTAATGTGGAACGCCGCCTGCCTTTTTTACATTTTGCCAATACCCATTTTATTTCGGCACTACATGGTAGCGGCGTAGGTTTATTATTTAAATCGGTAAAGCAAGCTTATAGTTCAGCGATGTCGCAGATCCCAACACCACGACTCACACGGGTGCTGGAAGATGCGGTATCAGATCATCAACCACCTTTAGTTCATGGACGTCGCATTAAGTTCCGCTATGCGCATTTAGGCGGTAAAAATCCACCACGTATTATTATCCATGGTAATCAGACGGATTCAACCCCGAATAGTTATAAACGTTATTTGGAAAATACATTTCGGGATGTGTTGAAATTACACGGTACGCCGATAGTGATTGAGTTTAAGAAAGGTGATAATCCTTTTAAAGGCAAAAAGAAAAAATCAACGGATAAGAATATGATGGCTAAACGGCAGCCGATTGTTAAATATAGAAATAAGAGTGATAAGTAAGCTACTAGAAAAACGCTAAAGCAGACCTTCATTATCATCCACGAGATTATCAAGATTAGTGAGATGTCCCCGAATGGTTTCTCTATTCACCAGTTTTTCTCGTGCTGCTATAGGTAAGTCAGTAAATAAAATTACTTTTTTATCAATGAGTGTATAGACAAGATCTTCAATTACACGAACTAAGTTTAGATCAGATTCGGCTAATATAGTTTTGGCATCAGAACCTTTCGTTGAATGCGTCAAATAATCGATTAGCTCAGGGTTATCTAAGGCTAGATATTCTTGAGCATTACTTTGCTTTTCATCAAAGATTGCAACAATATCCCCCACATTATCTCGTTGAATATAAGCCATAATAGTTATCCATGTTTATAGTGTTTAATCTTAAAAGTGATTGTATCATCTGAAAAGGCCATGACCAATAGGCCTAGAATTTGCAGTGATATATTCGAACTTATATATACCCAAAATACTTGAAGATGCAGATTTCAGCAAGAGAAGAAGCCATTATATTCTAGGCATAAAACGCAGGAATTAGTCGTTCTAATTCTAAGTTTTATAACGACGAAGATAATGGTTTATCCTCTTGCCCTGCGGGAGCTTAGCACGAATGCCAGCACTGCGTTACAATGCTCGACAAGGACTAGTCATTGCCTTCACATTGCGCCTTGTTCTGACCTTCGTGCTAAGCTCTGAAATCTGCATCTTCAAGTAATTTGGGTATAAGCATATATAAATTAGAGAGTTGAAACTGAGATCAAGCTCTCTATTCTTTTTTAATTAAGGTGATAGAGCTTCACTGGAGAGTAAGGTATGATGAAGCGTTGCTACAATTTTGGATAGTCTGATAACGATGGATAATGATATTACACAGCAAGAATCAACGATCCCCCCATGGGATGCGGAAAATGGTCAGCATACACTTGATGATCCGTTACTATCTTGTTTGACCGTACTGACAAAGCTACTCAACAAACCGCATAGTGCTGATTCGCTGAGTGCAGGCTTGCCACTTGTTGATAATAAGTTAACACCAAAATTATTTTCACGGGCAGCACAACGAGCAGGACTTTCATCAAAGGTTGTTAAACGGTCGCTTCGTAAGATTTCTAATTTAGTGTTACCCGCTGTGCTATTGCTAGAGAACAGTACTGCCTGTGTTGTGCTTGAGTTTAAAAAGGACACCGCTCGCGTTATCTTTCCTGAAACAGGTGAGGGTGAAGCGGAGGTAGCGCTTGATGAATTGCAAAAATTTTACACAGGTTATGCTATTTTTATTAAAGCTGTACATAATTTTGATAAACGAACGCAGCATAGTGAAATACCACGAACCAAGCATTGGTTTTGGGGAACGATATTACGGTTTTGGCCAATTTATGGCGAAGTTTTTATTGCCTCGATTTTGGTGAATTCATTTGCCTTAGCATCACCTTTATTTGTGATGAATGTTTATGACCGTGTTGTGCCTAATCATGCGCTTGAAACCCTGTGGGTGTTAGCTATTGGTGTTGCAACGGTATTTGTATTTGACCTTTTATTACGAACACTCCGTGGTTATTTTATTGATATGGCAGGTAAAAAAGCGGATGTAATTTTGTCTTCAACCATTTTTGAAAAAGTGATGAATATCAAAATGGAAGCCCGCTCCAATTCAGTTGGCTCTTTTGCTAATAGTATGCAAGAGTTTGAATCTTTTCGCGATTTCTTCACATCGACTACGTTAACAGCACTAATTGATGTACCGTTTACATTCTTATTTATTTTTGTGATCTGGACTTTAGGCGGCGAATTAGCCTACGTACCTTTAGCGGCTATTCCACTTGCCCTTTTGGTTAGTCTTATTGTTCAGCTCCCGCTGAGCCGTTCGGTTAAACAGCTTTTTCAGCATTCAGGTCAGAAAAGTGCCACTTTAATTGAAACACTCACCGGGCTTGAAACAATTAAAAGTATTGGCGCTGAGTCACTTATTCAACGTAAATGGGAGCAAACAATAGGTTTTATTGCAAAATATAGCCATCGAACGCGTATTTTGTCATCTGTTGCGGTTAATTTCACTTCATTTATACAGCAGATGGCCTCAGTGAGTGTTGTTGTATTTGGGGTATATAAAATATCTGAAGGTGATATTACGATGGGGGCATTGATTGCCTGCACCATTTTAACAGGCCGCGCTTTAGCACCGCTTGGGCAAATTGCTGGCATATTAACGCGTTATCATCAGTCAAAAGCAGCATTAAGTTCATTGAACCATTTAATGAGTTTACCTGTTGAAAGACCTTCAGGCCGCGAATTTTTACATCGGCCTGACTTTAAAGGTGAAATAGAATTTAAAAATGTAACGTTTCGTTATCCGGAACAGCCTATTGATGCGCTCTCTGAAGTATCATTTAGTATAAAACCAAAAGAGAAAGTCGCCTTTATTGGGCGGATTGGTTCAGGAAAAAGTTCGATTGAGAAATTAATATTAGGTCTCTATGAGCCGAGTGAAGGCGCAATTTTATTAGATGGGACTGATATTCGTCAGGTTGATCCTGTTGATTTACGCCGCAATGTGGGTTATGCGCCCCAAGATGTGGTGTTGTTCTTTGGTAGTATTCGAGACAATATTGTAATGGGCTCTCCTTTTGCAACTGATTCTTCTGTACTTAAGGCGGCTGAAACTGCAGGCGTAACTGAGTTTGTTAATCGTCATCCAGCAGGCTACGACATGCCGGTAGGAGAAAGAGGAGAAGGCTTGTCTGGTGGACAAAGGCAAAGCGTTACCATCGCTAGGGCTTTGTTACTAGAACCGCCGATCTTAATTTTAGATGAACCTACAAATGCGATGGATAACAGCACGGAAGAACAATTTAAAGCAAAATTATCTGCAACGCTAGCAGACAAAACCTTGTTATTGGTGACACACAAGTCATCATTATTAAGCTTGGTTGATAGGATTATTGTCATGGATCAGGGGCAACTTATTGCTGATGGCCCACGTGAACAAATATTAGAGGCCTTAAGAAAAGGTCATATTAAAGTGTCTAAAGGATAATAAGGAGACTCTAATCAAGCCATGAACTCATATCTTGCACCCAGAATATCCAGATCCAGCGTTATAAACCTTTGTGATAGTTCACTATCACATGCGATTTATGCCTTGTTTCTGAATATTCAGAATCACAATCTATTGATCCTGACGGTTACTTCGTTTCGTCCAGACTTAATTAGAGGCTCCTATCATGGCTTGGTTTAAACGGACTCATCCTGATGATGCTGAATTTATGTCAGAAGTGAGCGCTGCCACATTAGAATCAGTACATCGTGCTGGCCATTCATTATTGCTTTTAAGTTTAGCTTTTTTCATTGTTGCAGGCTGGTGGGCATATGAAACAACGTTAGACGAAGTGACTCGCGGTGAAGGAAAGGTTGTGCCTTCTAGTAAAATCCAAATTATTCAGAATTTAGAAGGGGGGATTTTGTCTGAAGTTTTGGTTGCTGAGGGAGAAATGGTCGAAAAAGGTCAGATTCTGCTCAAAATTGACGATACACGCTTTGCATCGTCATTCAGGGAGACTGAATTAAAGCATTATGAATTACTTGCTCGAAACGCAAGGTTGAAAGCAGAAAGTCAAGGCACGCCATTAATTTTGCCGAAAAACATCATTGAAAAGCACCCACATCTTGCCGAACAAGAGTTGGCTTTGTACCAATCAAGACAGTTTGCGTTAAAGTCTGCAATTAGCGTTTTAAAACAACAAGAGGCACAGCGTCGACAGGAGTTGGTGGAGCGACGATCTAAACAGAAACAACTACAAAAAGGCTATGAATTAAGCAACCAAGAATTAAAAATGTCGGAGCCTTTGGTGAATGCTGGAGTGATGTCAGAGGTAGAGCTACTACGCATTAAGCGTACAACAAATGAATTATATGGTGAGATGGAAGCAAATCGTCTTGCTGTTCCTCGGGTGCAATCTTCTTTGAATGAAGTAAGGCAAAAAATTGCTGATCAAAAAGCACAGTTCAAAACAGAGGCCGCAGTACAACTTTCCGAAGTAAGTGCTGAATTTGCGCGAACTAAAGAAGCTATTTTTTCACAAAAAGATAGAGTGACACGGACTCAGGTGAGGTCGCCGGTTAAAGGAACAATCAAACAACTAAAAATCAATACTGTGGGGGGAATTATTCAGCCTGGCATGGATCTTGTAGAGATTGTACCTGTAGAGGATAATTTGTTAATTGAAGCAAAGATTAGACCTGCGGATATTGCATTTTTACGACCCGGTCAAGAGGCAATGATTAAGCTAACTGCTTATGATTTTTCAATTTATGGCGGTTTACCCGCTAAACTTGAACGGATCAGCGCCGATACAATAGAAGACGATAAAGATGAGAGCTTTTATTTGATTTATCTAAGAACAGATAAAAACTATATTGAGAGCAGTAAAGGTAATTTAGATATCATCCCTGGAATGACAACCAGCGTTGATATTTTAACAGGCAAAAAGTCTGTATTAGATTATTTATTGAAACCGATATTAAAAGCTAGGAATGAAGCATTACGAGAGCGTTGAATAACATTGAATATAGCAGCAACTGACATTAACCCAGCTGGAATAGTTATCTATTTGGTACTAGCCGATAATGAATTGCGTGAAACGATTCTAACGGGCTTGCCTAACGAATATAATAGTAGCTGTTTTGAGACAGTGCATGGTCTAGTTAAAGCTATATCTGACGAGCAACCAGCAATAATTTTGTGCCATAACGATGTGTTAAACGAAAATGACATCACGCTGTCGTCAATTAAGATACTCACTTCAGCACGTATTTTATTAATGGGATCTGAGCAAACAATAGATGAGCAAATTGCGGTACTTAAGCAAGGAGCAAGAGGATATTTTGATAGTTCTTCATCAATAGAAAAACTATATGATGCCCTTCATAGTGTTTTGCACGGGGAAGTATGGGTAAAGCGAGATGTTATTTCTGAATTAGTAGATGGTTTTACCAAAGGATCTGAGGTTTCTACAGAACAACGTACACGCTTAGCACAACTAACACCAAAAGAAATAGATACTGCAGAGCAAGTGAGTCATGGCGCAACTAATAAAATGATAGCAAAAGAAATGGATATTACTGAGCGAACCGTAAAGGCCCATTTAACAGCAATTTTTCAGAAATTAGATGTCCCAGATAGGCTATCACTTGCAATATTATTTCGCGATTTACGATAAATAAACCCTTCAAGCCCCATATTACTTTGTAAAGTACATTAAATTGTATTAAACTGCCAAACGCGTCACATTATGACAAAATTGGGTGAGATAACACATATATTGAATTTAAATTTAATGTAAGCAATATGTTGTTTTTATTCCTTCTATAATGAGATTAAGCAAAAGTGGTATTAATTTTGCTTGTTTAGCTAACTCTTTATAACTATTTTGGGAAAGTACTTTTAAGATGAAATTGAAAACACACGGAATAGTCGGTGGCTTATTCTTTATGCTACCTTTGTTGTTACAAGCTGAAACATTAGTCGAAGCGGTAGAGACAGTGATTAGCACTAACCCAAATGTGCTGGCTAGTATTAATGAGCGCCAAGCTGTCGCTGAAGAAATAAAGCAAGCGAAAGCAGGATATTTACCTACCCTTGATCTAGCTGTTGGCACGGGCTGGGAAATGACAGATAGCCCAGCAACGCAGGGTGAAGTTCATCTCAACCGTGACGAAGCCAGCCTACAACTCCGTCAAATGCTATTTGACGGAATGGAAACAAAAAATGAAGTACGTCGACAAACTGCTCGTACTGATTCTCGCGCATACAATATAGTAGGTACATCTGAAGATAAAGCATTAGAAGCTACGCAAGCTTATCTTAATGTGTTGCGCAGACAAAAGTTAGTCGATTTAGCGGTTACTAATCTTGAAGCGCATGAGCGAACACATGACCAAATTAAATTACGAAGTGAATATGGTGTTGGCCGAAAAGCAGATAAAGACCAAAGTAATGGTCGGCTTGCTTTGGCAAAAGCCAATTTAATAGCAGAGCGAAGCAACTTAATTGATGCTGAAACAACCTATTTAAGGGTTGTAGGTATTGTCGCTAAGGAATTAACAGATCCAGAGTCACCTCGGAAATTGATACCAGAAACTTTGGATGAGGCTATTGCTCAGGCCATTGATAACCATCCTATTTTGAAGTCAGCAATGGCTGATGTTGAGTCAAGTAATGCGCAATACGATACTGCAAAATCACCCTTCTATCCGCGGGTAGATTTTGAGTTGGGAACAACGACAAATAATGATGTCGATGGCATTAACGGAACCAATAAAGATATTACAGCAATGTTTAGATTGCGTTATAACTTGCTAAATGGTGGCCGGGATTCAGCCCGACGCGAAGAAACAGCCTATTTGATAAATGAGGCAACAGAAATTCGGAATAATACGCATCGTCAAATTGAGCAAAGTATGCGTTTATCATGGAATGCATTAAAAACAGTTGATATGCAAAGAGAGTATTTTGAGATACATGTAGAGTCGAGTAAGCGTTCACGAGATGCCTATCAGCAACAATTTAATCTTGGCCAAAGAACCTTGTTAGATTTATTAGATTCTGAAAACGAGGTATTTGTTGCGAGCCAAGATTATGTAAATTCGCAATATGATGAGCTTGTTGCTTTGTATAGGATCCTAAATAGTATGGGGGCTTTATTACCAAGTCTTAATATAGTGTTGCCAGAAGCGAGCGCAATAGTCAGTAAATAGACGTATTAAGCAGTTTAAGAAGCCACGCCAGAATTGTTGAATAGCGTGGCTTTTTTGTGCTCAAATGTCATAGTCGTGTGAGGTTTCTTTCTCATTCTATTGCTTGTCATGATATTATTACGCCTCCTATAATAATTGGCTCGAATAATACATGAGTAATCAATCATCCTTTACATACGAAGAACTTTTGCAATGTGGTCGTGGCGAAATGTTTGGCCCAGGCAATGCTCAATTACCGACGCCGAACATGTTGATGATGGATCGCATTACTCATATCTCAAATGAGGGTGGTAAATATGGCAAGGGCGAAATTATTGCGGAATTAGATATTACACCTGATTTATGGTTTTTTGATTGTCATTTCCCAGGGGATCCCGTTATGCCGGGCTGTCTAGGTTTAGATGCAATGTGGCAGTTGGTTGGTTTTCATCTTGCTTGGTTGGGAAACCCAGGCCATGGCCGCGCATTAGGATCTGGTGAAGTGAAATTTTCAGGTCAAGTTTTACCCACTGCTAAAAAAGTAAGCTATAAAATTGATTTGAAACGCGTTATCGCACGTAAATTAGTGTTAGCTATTGCTGATGGTAGTGTATCTGTTGATGGCCGTGAAATTTATACAGCGAAAGATCTAAGAGTGGGCTTATTTACATCTACTGATAATTTTTAGGAAATAGTAATGAAACGGGTTGTTGTCACAGGATTAGGTATTACATCATGTTTAGGATTGGATGCTGAAACAGTTACAGAGTCGTTAAGACTTGGTCGCTCAGGTATAAAATTTAAACAAGAATACGCCGACATGGGCTTTCGCAGTCATGTTGCTGGTAGTGTTGAAATTGATTTTAAAGAACATATTGATCGTAAAGTATTACGATTTATGGGCGATGCGGCTGCTTATGCCTATATTTCAATGAAACAGGCCATTGTTGATGCTGGCTTAACTGACGAGCAGGTTTCTAATCCACGAACAGGTCTTGTTATGGGGTCTGGTGGTGCGTCTTCTGCTAATCAAGTTGAAGCGGCTGATATTTTACGCAATAAGGGTATTCGACGTGTTGGTCCCTATCGTGTAACACAAGTAATGGGCAGTACAACATCAGCGTGTTTAGCAACACCGTTCAAGATTAAGGGTGTCAATTATTCAATGTCATCCGCCTGTGCAACCAGTGCGCATTGTATCGGTAATGCGATGGAGCAAATACAGCTTGGTAAACAAGATATTGTTTTTGCTGGCGGTGGTGAAGAAGAACATTGGACGATGAGTTCATTATTTGATGCCATGGGCGCATTATCGACTAAATATAATGACACTCCAGAAAAGGCCTCTCGCGCTTATGATGCAGATCGTGATGGGTTTGTTATCGCGGGTGGTGGTGGTGTATTGGTATTAGAAGAATATGAACATGCCAAAGCACGCGGCGCCAAAATATATGCTGAATTAACAGGTTATGGTGCGACATCTGATGGTTATGACATGGTGGCTCCATCAGGTGAAGGCGCTATTCGTTGCATGCAATTAGCCATGTCGACAGTTGATGCTCCTATCGATTACATTAATGCTCACGGTACCAGTACACCAGTAGGCGATTTGGCTGAATTAGGTGCGGTGAAACAAGCATTTGGTGACAATCCGATTCCGGTTGTAGGCTCGACAAAATCATTGTCAGGACACTCATTAGGTGGCGCAGGGGTACAAGAAGCTATTTATTGTCTGTTGATGATGGAAAATGACTTTATTGCTGCATCAGCAAATATTGATAATTTAGATCCGGAGGCAGAAGGTGTGCCGATTATCCGTGAACGCAAGGATAATGCAGGTTTAAAAACGATTATGTCGAATAGCTTTGGTTTTGGTGGAACAAATGCCACATTAATCTTTGAGAAATTAGAATATTAACTCATAGCGATACTGTTTTTAATTTGAAAGACCGCCCAAAGGCGGTCTTTTTATTTGAGCTTTTTAAACTAAATCATCGTCGGTCACAGGGCCGCGTTTACCTGCAAGTGCTTCTTGGATTAAAGTGATAAGTTTGGCTTTTTTATCACTATCATCAAGATATTTTGAACTAAAAGTAATACCGAATTTGCCAGCATATTGCTGCACAAGCATAATTAAAACTGTTTCATCTTCCACAAATGACTCCAAATAACATAAAATTACTTTAATTATAAAGTAAGCAAGCGTATTAAATGAAATTACATTATCAAATCACAGGGGAGGGTCAAGCTTTAGTCATCATACATGGCCTTTTCGGCTCATCAGATAATTGGCGTGCAATGGCCAAGCAGTTATCAGCCTATGCAAAGGTCATTACCATAGACTTGCGTAACCATGGTTTATCACCACATAGTGCACAGCAAGATTATCCTCTTATGGTCGCTGATTTAATCGAATTATTTGATGACTTAGGTATAGAAAGAGCCAATATTATTGGGCACTCGGTGGGTGGCAAAGTGGCCATGGAATTTGCGGCGTCATATCCCGAACGATTAGTTAAATTAATTGTGGTCGATATATCGCCTCGACGTTATATTGATACACAAAAGAAGATTTTTAATTTATTAATAAATCTTGATTTGTCACACTATTCAAGACGTAGAGATGTTGATGAGGCGCTCATGGAACAATTACCTGATAGAGCTGTAAGGCAATTTTTGCTAATGAATCTCATATCAAAAGAAGGTAAATTGAAGTGGCGAATAAATTTAGCCGCACTAAATGAAAACTACCATCATTTATTGGCACCAGTATGTGAACAACAAACTATTGATGTTGAATGTTGCTTTACTCGGGGAGGGCTGGCTCAGTTTATTCAAATTGAAGATGAACAGCTTATTGCTCGCCAATTCCACAACTCAGAAGTTTATACTATTGAACAAGCTGGGCATTGGGTACATGCTGAAGCACCACAGCAATTTTTAGCTAAAGTTGTAGAGTTTTTATATTATGATTAAACCTAATATTGTGAAAAATCTTATCGATTTTCGTCATCAACGTGACTGGGAACAATTTCATACGCCAAAAGATCTCGCTATTTCATTATCAATAGAAGCTTCTGAATTATTAGAATGGTTTCAGTGGCAAAATGATGAACAAATTGTGCAAAAATTAAACTCAGATAAACGTGAAGCATTAGAAGATGAAGTCGCGGATGTGGTCGCTTATCTAACGTATCTTTGCCATGATTTAGATATTGATATTAATAAAGCTGTTGAAGCTAAGATAAAGAAAAATGCAATTAAATACCCAGTAGAAAAAGTAAAAGGTCGATCAGATAAATATAATCTTGGATTCAACTAATAAGTGCAATTCATTTTATCGGAAAAAAGCCAGCTGAGATACAGTATAGGTTTTTAATCCGACCAAAGATGAGAAACCTAATGCACTATACTCAACTGACTAGTGGACAAC
>JALSLH010000077.1 GCA_026988435.1 Methylophaga sp. | reverse complement strand
CTCAGGGTGAGCAGACAATAACCGTAAAAGCTCTACGCCGGTATAACCGGTGCCACCAACAATGCCGACTTTTATCATAGGGATCGCTCTTTAGAAATCATGTTTAAAGGGTATATGATAAAAGAGCGAAGATAAAAGCGAAAGGATTATAATTTATTGAGTAAATATTCTAACCGTTGCTTTTGGATAAGATAGTCGCGAATAGGGATGTCTGGCTGTTTAAAAGATAACTGGGTGATGTAGAGATGATAATTATTTTGTGACTTACGCAAATTGAGTAGTAAGTCTCTAACTTTAATGAATAAACCTGGCTCATTAGCAACGCCAGAGAACTTTTTGCTTCCACAATGAATAGTACATTCTGCATCTTCTTTTGGGGATTCCATCTCAATGGTTACAGGAAGATGATGCAGTTTTACTGAAATTTTCTTTAAAGGAAACTCAGTAACTTGGTATTCAGATTTATATGACTTAGATATGCGGAAAAAATGCTTTGGAATTACATTTCCTGTATTTGGGATTGCCGCTAAAAACTCATGAAAATGATTTGTGAGCGTATTTTGAGTTAGATTGCTAAATTGTTGTTTAAATAAGCTGCCTAAATCATCCAAAATGTAAACAATCAATTGCGAATCTATAGTTAATACAAATAGGTTGATTTGATCGGGCGCTTGGTAGCTAAGAATCGTAGTGAGTAGACCTTCTTCATCTAGCATAGGGTCAAGCGTTGAAGGGTAAAAGTCTATGCGATCTTGTGCAAGATGTTGTAAAGCAGAGGTACTTTTAGGAAGTGATATGCTGTCACAAAGATCATTTTGCCACTTTAGTTGGTATAAGGTTTCCCCTAAAGAGATAATAAATTCACCCGTACTTAGATGTGCCATATAATGGCTTAGCACTTGCTGATAGCTTTTCTCAATTCGATTACTAATGTTTTGCCCATGGTTGCCATAATGACACCAGCAAGATGCTGTGGCAGCAGATAGTTTTTCAGGATGCCAGTGCAATATAGCGGTTAACATTTGCAGGAGACAATCGTTGCCTTTAAAAATAAAATAATGCCATTGCCCTCGATCGGAATGGATTAAACCTTCAATGTTTAGAACTAAATTCTGTTTTTTATTTGCATAGTTAAAAGGATCATCTTGCAGGCTTGAGATCTCTAATCCGTGTGGGTTTAAGGAATTCCCCACTTGCTGATCGACATTAGCGAATAATAAGACACGCTCTATTTGAGCTGTTTTATCAATTTTTACAGTATTAAATAATGTTGGTTTTTTATTGAGAGGTGAGCGTAACAAGTGCTGAACCAGCTCAATAATCACATTAGATTTAATAGTATTATTTTCATCGGCAATTTTTAAGCGTGTTGCCTTAGATATCAGGTGATTATTAACCGCCCAAGCAAGCACATTTAACAGTGAATTATGTTGATATAAAGGTGTTTTTGAAAGAGAGAGGGCTTGATCATCAATACACCAGTTATGAGATCGTTTTTTACGATATAAGTAAGCATATTCTTCTGCTTGCCGAGGAAAAAATGCCAGTGGTAGCCGACTTAACGTGTCGGCCTGCTCATTAAACAAGAGTTCAAATTTTTGTTGTAACTGTAGGCGTTTTGGGGATGTGTCTAATTTTTTCTGTTGTGAAAAAGCAGATAATGCGGCCAAAGAGTCATCCAGTTGCGTGCGCACTCGCTGATATAAGCTGTGAGATTGACGGTAGTGTGACTGCCATACTTGATCCAGTTGTTCAGCAAGATTGTCTTGCCATTTCCAGTCTTCAATTTTAGATTTTATAAATTTTCTACGCCATGGATAAGTTGCTTGGGCGACCTTTTTTGATAGTAACTCTTTACTTCTTAGGTAAATAGACTGTTGGGCTAACGCCAAGATTGATGGGGCGGCAGTTTGTTGGCAAATAAAGCTATATTTTAAACTATTGATGTCTAATAACATGGGATCTGTTTCACCATCAATAACGGCTTGTTTTAAGAGATGACTCAATGGTAACGTATCAGATTGTGTGTGGTTTTTAAGTAAACAGTTGAAATAAAGAAGATCAAGGCATGACTCCAAACTTTGATCTAAAGCTTTTTCAATGTTAGCTGAAGCTAAATCAAAAAGGTCTTGACCGGAGAGTGCGGGGATATCACCAAAATCAATAGCTTCTTTTGCATAGCGCAGCGTGTATTTTTGTGTGCTCTCTTCAACTTCTTCCATCCACCAAGAGGGTGAATTACCTGCAAGTAAAAGACCTGAAGAATAGAGTAAATCTAAGTCATTGGCAGAAAGATTGGCGGTTGATAATTTTGCTTCATCAAAGAGTCTGATTTTAAGATAAATACCTTCTTTTTTAGCCCAAGAAGATATAGCTACTGATTTTTGTTTGAGGAGTGTTTGCTGTGCTTCAGAAAGAGGTTGAGCATAGATAATCCATAATTCAAATGCATCATGTGAATCATGGCTAAGAATGCCACTTTTGTTAATAAGGTAAAGCGCCCGGATTGGGTATCGGTGCAATGCACGACGCGTATAACGAAAGGCTTTATGATGGCTTTTAGCCGCATCTAACGCTTGTTTACTGGGTTGATAATCAACAATGCCAACAGGTGTTTCTAAGTTTATATATCCGGGCAGGTTCTTTGAGTTTAGTTGAAATAAAAGAGGTAGAAAATGAAGTAAGTTTTGGTGTTTTGCAGGAAGCAAGCTACCTAACCGTTCAATTCTTTCACGGTTAAGCGCTTGAAATTTATCAATCATTTGAGCATCATCCATTAAAGGATTAACCCCTGTTTTTAGTGTCGAAAGTGACGCATACCAGTGAAGACCATCGCAATACCATGCTCATCTGCGGCGGCAATCACTTCATCATCACGCATTGAGCCGCCCGGTTGGATGACGGCACTTATACCTGCTTCTGCAGCAAGATCTAAGCCATCACGGAACGGAAAGAACGCATCTGATGCCATTACCGCACCGGGCACATTTAATCCGGCATTTTCTGCTTTGATACCTGCAATACGGCTACTAATGACTCGGCTCATTTGGCCCGCACCAATGCCCACGGTTTGTTGTTTGCTGACATAAACAATGGCATTAGATTTAACAAATTTAGCGACACGCCATGCAAATAACAGATCTAACATTTGGGCATCAGTCGGTGCTTTTTTGGTGACGACTTTCAATTCATCTTGTGTCACTAAAGCAGTATCGCGATCTTGTACCAATAAACCACCGGTTACCCGTTTGAAGTCTAAACCTTCAGTCTGTTGAGCCGGGAATTCACCACAGCAAAGTAGGCGAACATTCTTTTTAGCACTGACGACTTGTTTGGCTTCTTCGCTGATTGAAGGTGCAATTATCACTTCTACAAATTGGCGGTCAACAATGGCTTGTGCTGTTTTAGCATCTAACTCACGGTTAAAAGCGATGATGCCACCAAAGGCTGAGGTGGTATCTGTTTGATAAGCTAAATCATATGCCGTTAATAAATTATTAGCTGTTGCAACGCCACATGGGTTGGCGTGTTTTACGATGACACAAGCTGGAGACTCAGGGAATGCTTTAACACATTCGAGTGCGGCATCCGTGTCGGCAATATTATTGTATGAAAGCGCTTTACCTTGAATTTGAAGCGCTGAACTAATTGTGCCCGCCTCAGGGGCTGACTCAGTATAAAAAGCGGCTTTTTGATGCGGGTTTTCACCATAACGCATTTCTTGTGCTTTATTGAATTGGGTATTAAATGTGCGTGGGAAATCAGCTTCACCTTCTGCGGTAATTTTGCCTAAATGATTGGCTATTGCGCCATCATAATGGGCGGTATGCTCAAATGTTTTAACCGCCAAATCGAAACGGGTTGCATCATCAACGCCCCCATTTGATTTAATTTGATCAATTACACGGCTATAATCAGCCGGATCAATTAAGACGGTTACAGAAGCGTGATTCTTAGCGGCGGCACGCAACATGGTCGGGCCACCAATATCGATGTTTTCAATTGCCATTGGCAAGGTGCAATCATCACGAGCAATGGTAGCTTCAAATGGATATAAATTCACTATCACCAAATCAATTGGAGCAATATCATGTTCAGCCATAATCGCTTCATCTGTGCCACGTCGACCTAGTAAACCACCATGAATTTTAGGATGTAAAGTTTTAATTCGACCATCCATCATTTCAGGAAAGCCAGTGTGTTCTGATACTTCTTTTACGGGCAAACCAGCTTCTTGTAATAATTTAGCTGTACCGCCAGTTGAAAGTAGTTCAACTCCTAATTGAGTAAGCTGTTGGGCAAGTTCTAAAACGCCTGATTTATCTGAGACGCTAAGTAGTGCACGTTGGATTTTGTTCATGAATTGTTTCCGAGATTAATATGTGATTTGGCGCTATAGATCGTATGTTTTTAATTTTTTTCGTAAAGTCCCGCGGTTTAAGCCTAAAATTTCAGCTGCGCGACTTTGATTGCCATTGGTATGATCTAATGTCGCCTTAAATAGAGGCGCTTCGACTTCTGCTAATAACATGTCATAAAGATTAGCTGCGCTGTGACCATCAAGCTGTTTAAAATAGTCTTTAAGTGCTGTTTCAACACACTCACTTAGTGGGGCATGTTTCTCAGCATCAGCCAAGCTAAAACATTGATCTGGTTTTGAGTTGGAACTATCTGTCATGCGGCATCCAGTTGGGCAAAAAACTGTTCGGTGAATGCCAGTTGTTGCTCTGGTAATTCAAGCGTGTTCATATGTTGGCGGAAAGGATTGCCATCACGAAGGCCTTTACTGTACCAAGCTATATGTTTACGTGCCATGCGAACTCCTGTGTATTCTCCATAGAAATCGTACAGGGTATGCAGGTGTTCAATCAAGGTTTGTTTTACTTCTGATAAGTTCGGGTCAGGTAGAATCTCACCATGCGTTAAAAAATGATTTATCTGTTGGAATATCCATGGGTTACCCTGCGCAGCACGGCCGATCATTAAACCATCAGCTTGAGTGTGGTTGAGCACTTCTTTTGCTTTGGCAGGGCTATGAATATCACCATTAGCGATAACGGGTATCGATATTGCTGATTTAATCTCTGCAATAGTATCGTATTCGGCATCACCACGATAAGCGTCAGCACGGGTGCGGCCATGAACGGCTAATGCTTGGATGCCTGATTGTTCAGCGATTCGAGCAATATTAACGCCATTGCGATTATCACCATCCCAGCCGGTACGAATTTTTAAAGTAACAGGTGCATCAACAGCGTTGACCACCGACTCTAATATTTGACCTACCAAAGGCTCATTTTGTAATAAAGCTGAACCGGCCATCACATTACACACTTTCTTAGCAGGGCAACCCATATTGATATCAATAATATGTGCGCCTTGATCAATATTGTGTTGTGCTGCTTCAGCCATCATCTTCGGATCAGTGCCAGCGATTTGAATTGATCTTGGTTCAGGTTCGCCATCATGGTTGGCGCGTAATAATGACTTCTTACTCGCCCATAAAGATTTATTTGCAGTGATCATCTCCGAAACCACCATTCCAGCACCAAGACGGCGGCATAACTGTCGAAAAGGGCGATCTGTCACGCCTGCCATAGGTGCCAAGAATAGATTATTCGGTAGGGTGTATTGACCAATTATCATAATAATAGTTTTAGTGTTGACTTGGCTTGAGCTGTACTTCAGTTACAGGATGAGCTTGATAGTGATTGTTTTTATCGACTTGATAACGATTAAAGATACTATATTTTCCATTCTTATCAAATTGAAAGACGATAAAGCTTTCTTTTATCTCTCCACGTTCAGCGCCGGGAACACCTGCTGGCATACGAGGAACTGCGAGCCCTCTGATATCAGGTTTTGCCAGTAACAATCGTTTTATATCATCAGCAGGAACGTGCCCCTCAATGATATAACCATTAATAATAGCAGTATGTGATGATTTCATCTTTGCGGGGAGATGTACCTGTTCATTCACATAAGCAAGATTATTAGTGGGAATATCGGTGATGTTAAAGTTATTTTGTTTAAGGTGTTTCATCCATTTTTGGCAACAGTTACAGCTTATATTTCGATACACTTTGATATCTAAACTACCCTCATAGGGAACATAAGATCGCGCCCATTCATTGTCTGCATAACTACGGAATACAGTAAATAACAGTATGAATAATAATAGTATTTGAGATAGTTTCATTTTATTATCGGCGTTGCCCGACAATTCTTACCCATTCATCCTTAACTACGGCCGCTTGCATTTCAAACCTAGGCTTATAGCTTTCACTAACCTCATCAGCCTGTACGTCTAAAATGCCAGATAATACAATAGTTGCGGATGGTGAGCATAAAGTAGCTAAGCGATCGACTAATGATTGCAGTGGACCCGCTAGAATATTAGCCAATAAGAGGTCACAGGTCATTATTGGGCAATCATCAGGTAGATAAGTATCAATTTGAACACCATTACGCTCGGCATTCGCTTGAGTTGCTTCTAATGCTTGAGGATCGGTATCAACACCAATCACTTTTTTTGCACCAAGCAAAGCGGCGGCAATCGCTAAGATCCCTGAGCCGCAACCATAATCAATTACAATTTTATCTTTCACATCTGCTTGGTCGAGCCAGTTTAAACATAAGGCGGTTGTCGGATGTGTGCCCGTGCCAAATGCTAAACCGGGATCGAGCATAATATTGACGGCATTTTCATCCGGTGGTGTATGCCAGCTAGGGCAAATCCAGAGTCGTTCACCAAAGCTCATTGGATGGAAATTATCCATCCATTCACGAACCCAATCTTTATCTTCAACCGCTTCAATTCGATAGTTTGGCACAGTATCAGGTGCCAGCATGCCCGTTAATAGTTGAATGATTAAGTTGGTATCAATTTCAGCATCAAACAGGGCGATAACATTAGTCGCCGCCCATAAAGGTGTGGTGCCAATTTCTGGTTCATAGATCGGTTGATCTTCATTATCTTGAAATGTCACCGCGCTTGCGCCACACTCTGACAACACATCAGATAAGTGATCTGCAGTATCAGGTGTGCTGTCGAAAATAAATTGGATCCACGCCATCGGGTGTTGCTATGCTACAAGCCGAGTTTCTTTTCAAGATAGTGGATATTGGTGCCACCTTCTTGAAAATTAGCATCGTTCATGATGTCTTGTTGCAAGGCGACATTCGTTTTAATGCCTTCAATGCCAATTTCACTTAATGCCGTGAGCATACGTGCAATTGCAGATTCGCGGGTTGGGCCGTGAGCGATTAATTTGCCAATCATAGAATCATAATTAGGCGGCACACTGTAGCCACTATAAATATGCGAATCCATGCGAATACCTACACCGCCAGGAGCATGATAATGGGTAATTTTACCTGGGCTAGGCATAAAGGTTTTTGCATCTTCAGCATTGATTCGACATTCAATCGCATGGCCATTTAATACAATATCATCCTGAGTGAACGATAAAGGTTCACCTGCGGCTATTTTGATTTGTTCAGCGACTAAATCAATGCCCGAAATTTGCTCAGAAATAGTATGTTCAACTTGGATACGGGTATTCATTTCAATGAAATAAAATTCACCATTTTCATATAAAAACTCAAAAGTACCTGCACCATGATAATCAATGCGAACACAGGCATCAGCACAAATCTTACCCATCTTGGCACGTAGTTCAGCTGAAATTCCGGGTGCCGGTGCTTCTTCTACTACTTTTTGATGACGGCGCTGCATCGAGCAATCACGTTCACCAATATGAACTGCGTTACCATGTTTATCTGCGAGCACCTGGAATTCAATATGGCGAGGGTCTTGGAGGAATTTCTCCATATAAACCATACCGTTACCAAATAATGATTTTGCTTCACTTTTTGTTAGCGCAATGGCATTCGTTAAATGAGCTTCACTATGCACTTCACGCATACCGCGACCACCACCACCACCAGAGGCTTTAATAATTAGAGGATAGCCAATTTCTCGTGCAAGACGAAGATTGGTTTCTATATCATCGCCAAGACCGCCATCAGAGCCGGGTACGCAAGGCACGCCAGCATCCTTCATTGCCTTGATAGCTGATACTTTGTCACCCATCATGCGAATGGTTTCTGATTTAGGGCCGATGAAGATGAAGCCACTTTGCTCAACACGTTCAGCAAAGTCTGCATTTTCAGATAAAAAGCCATAACCTGGGTGAATAGCAGAAGCATCAGTAATCTCAGCTGCACTAATTAATGCAGGTTCGTTTAAGTAGCTTTCAGTTGAAGGTGCAGGCCCGATACAAACCGTTTCGTCAGCTAATAAAACGTGTTTTAAGTCGCGATCCACATCAGAGTGCACAGCAACAGTTTTAATGCCAAGTTCTTTGCAGGCTCTTAGAATTCGAAGGGCAATTTCGCCTCGATTCGCAATAACAATTTTTTCGATCATGGTAATTTAATCCGTAGTGTTAGACACGATGTCACGAAAATGTGACATTATTCGATGATAATTAAAGGTTCATCAAATTCTACTGGATGTCCATTTTCAACTAGAATTGCTTTCACAGTACCGCTGCGATCGGCTTCGATTTGGTTAAACATTTTCATTGCTTCGATAATGCAGATGACATCACCTTCAGCCACTGTTTGACCAATTTCAACGAATGAAGGAGCTTCAGGTGAAGATGAACGATAGAACGTGCCCACCATTGGTGACTTAACAGCATTAGCAGTATTATCAGCAGGTACTTCAGCTACTGGTGTAGCAGGCGCTGCGACAGCTGCAGGAGCAACGGCAGGTGCAGCCATCATTACGGGGGCTGTAGTACTATTGCGGCTAATTCGAACTGATTCTTCACCTTCGTGAATTTCAATTTCAGCTACATCTGATTGTTGTATTAAATCAATCAGTTTTTTGATTTTACGAATATCCATGGATAATCCTATTGGGTAGTGTGTTTAATCGCTGCTTGTAAAGCCAGCTCATAGCCTTGTGATCCCAAACCACAGATAACACCAACGGCGATATCTGAAAAATAGGATTGATGGCGAAAAGATTCTCGAGCATGCACATTAGATAAGTGCACTTCGATAAAGGGTACTTCAACCGCAGATAAAGCATCACGTAAAGCAACGCTAGTATGAGTAAATGCAGCCGGATTGATAATAATAAAGTCGGTGTCATTTGATTGTGCTGCCTGAACTTTATCGACTAAATCATGTTCGGCATTGCTTTGAAAGCTTTCTAGAGTGTGCCCGTCGTTAGTGGCGAGTGACTGCAAGCGGTTTTCAATATCAGCTAGGGTGTTAGCACCATAATGTTCTGGCTCGCGCGTACCTAAAAGGTTTAAATTGGGGCCGTGCAGCACTAAAAATTTTGCCATTGGGTGTTTGCACCTAAAAGTCACAATGAAATATGGGAGAATTTTGCACCACTGAGAACAAAATGTCCAGATATTTCAGAGAAAAAACGGCTTTTTGTCGCTAAATGTGTCGAAATGAACGTTTAGCTATTGTTTTGCTAAATTTACAGTATGTTGAATAAGCTGAGCGGGCTCAATCATGCCTATCAGGCGAGCTTGAGGCTGTTCTTGTCCCTGTTTATCGAAAAATAACATAGTCGGGGGGCCAAATAAGCCAAAATGTTTTAATAGATCTTTATGTTGCTGAGTATTGGCAGAAAGATCAATTTGTAATGTAAGTGTATTTTCTAGGGCTTTAATAACGCTGGGATCTTGAAAGGTTGTTGCTTCCATTCGTTTACATTCCACACACCAATCGGCATAAAGATCTAACATAACAGGCTGTGATGTTTGAGCGAGCTTTTGTTTAAGCTCAACTAAATCATTGACCTTAGTAAAGGCTAAGCCGTGCGCTGCTTTTGTTGTGTTGGCATTGCTAGTCGATATGGCATGTAAAGGCTGCCAAACAGAATGACTACCACTCGCCCCGCCTATCATTAACAAACCACCATATATTAATAGAATAAGCCCGAGGCCTTTCCATAATTTGTCCCAACCATTGGAATCAATGCTGAGCGAATTCAACGCACCTAAATATACGGCACTCATAATTAGTAGTGCGCCCCAAAGTAATAGGCTGACCCAACCTGGAATAATGCGTTCGAGCATCCAAATGGCCAATGCCAACATTAACACACCAAATACGCTTTTAATTGTATTCATCCATGTGCCCGCTTTGGGTAATAAACTACCTGCCGATGTGCCAATAATAAGCAAGGGGATCCCCATGCCCATACTGAGCGCAAATAATGCGAGCCCGCCTAGAACAGGATCACCATGTTGCCCAATAAAAATTAATGCTGCAGCCAGTGGTGGCGCCAAACAAGGGCCAACAATCAGACCTGAAAGCAAGCCCATCAAGGCGGCGCCTGCTATTTTTCCACCTTTTTGTTGATGGCTGATTTGATGGAGGCGGTGTTGCAGGGCATGAGGCAGCTGTAGCTCAAATAAGCCAAACATAGAGAGTGAAAGAATAACAAAAAGTGCACTGAAGCTACCAATGATCCATGGGTTTTGGAATAGTGCTTGAACATTCTCACCTAATAAACCGGTCAAAATGCCTGCGGCTGTATAAGTGATAGACATTGCGAGCACATAGGCTAACGATAGAACAAAAGCGCGATGGGTGGTGATTCGTTCTCCTTCACCGACAATAATGCTTGATAAAATGGGAATCATCGGGAAAACGCAGGGCGTGAACGACAGCAATAAACCTACCCCAAAGAAAATGAATAAGATTTTGCCAAGGCTATCTTTTTCTAAACTTTGTGTGAGGCGATCTTGTTCAGATCTTATTGTTGGCGCTGTTACAACGGCCGTATCTTGCATAACACCCGTCGTCGCGGCGGCGGGTAAAGTAAGCGTAACTTCTTTTTCTACCGGCGGATAACAAATATGAAATGTTTCTGAACACCCTTGATAATGCGCTTTTAAAATAACTTCTTGTGCTTTAGCAGAGCGATTGAGAGGCAAAGCGACATCAACATCAAAGGCATAAACCTCTGTTAGCCCAAATAACTCATCCATCTTATTTTCACCGGCAGGCAGTGAAACAGTGCTGATTTTCACATCTGTAGGGCTGAGAATTTCAAAACTCATTTTATTGCGATAGAGATAATTACCTTCAGCAACCTTCCAGCGTGCAGTGATCGTTTGTGGATCGGTGACGACCGCAGAAAACACAAAGGCAGTATCGACATCAGGCGGCACATCAAAATCATTATTTATGCCGAGACTATCTAACAGACCTGATCGCGCGTGAGCACTGATTGAAAGCACTAGAAGTAGTAGTAAGAAATATTTTCTCATAACAAGAGGTTTCCACAAAGCTATGTAGTAACTGACTATTCTAACAGTCGATTGTTTCAGAGTTTAGCTAAAATAATATATTTAATACACTACTGTAATAATTTTGTAATAATGTGGCCACAATTAATTGATGTGTGGGAACTAGAAACGTGGAAATTAAAACAATGAATCAGCTAGAAAAAGAGGCATTAAAAACAAGCTATGGTGAATTTGCCCGAATAGGAGGGGCGTTACTGTTCCTTGCTGCCGTTCTTATCTACAGTTTTTCTACAAGTGGCAATGTTGAAAATAGCCTGTTCCTTGCTGTTGCCGCTGTCTTTGGCGCGTATATGGCGATGAATATTGGTGCCAATGATGTAGCCAATAATGTTGGCCCCGCAGTAGGTGCAAAAGCGTTAACCATGGGCGGCGCGATACTTATCGCCGTGGTATTTGAAGCGGGAGGTGCCTTTATTGCTGGTGGTGAAGTGGTATCAACTATCAAAAAAGGTATTATCGATATTGATGCATTTGGCACCGATACCGATAGTTTTTTATGGGCAATGATGGCGGCTTTATTAGCGGCGGCTTTATGGCTTAACCTAGCCACCATGGCCAAAGCGCCGGTTTCAACAACACATTCTATTGTTGGTGGTGTAATGGGTGGCGGCATCGCTGCCGCAGGCTTTGGTATCGTTGATTGGGGCACAATGGGTAAAATTGCGAGCTCATGGGTTATTTCACCGGTTATTGGTGGCATCATTGCTGCAGCATTCCTATTTTCAATTAAAAAAACCATTGTCTATAAAGATGACAAAATGGCCGCATCAAGCAAATGGGTGCCTATTTATGTTGCTTTAATGGCATGGGCATTTGTAACGTATTTAGTATTAAAAGGGCTTAAAAAGATTTGGCCGCAATTACAAGCCGGCTTTAATGACATTATGTTCTTTAGTGTTGAAGCCACTAAAAAACCAAGTTTTGCTACCGCATTATTGATTGGTGCAATCGTTGCCGTAATCGTCTATTTCTGGATGAGAGCGCGAATTGGTAGTCGCTTGAAAAGCTTAAAAAACAACCGTAAAAGCGTTAATAAACTATTTACTATCCCACTGATCTTTGCAGCGGCATTATTAAGTTTTGCACATGGAGCAAACGATGTGGCGAATGCGATTGGTCCACTAGCGGCAATTAATGATGCGGTGATGACAGGTGGAATATCAGCTAAAGCCGGCATCCCAATTTGGGTGATGGCTGTTGGTGCATTAGGTATTGCCATTGGTTTAGCTTTGTATGGTCCACGACTTATCAAAACTGTCGGTAGCGAAATTACTGAATTAGATCAAATGCGTGCTTTCTCGGTAGCCATGGCGGCGGCAATTACCGTGATTATTGCCAGCCAATTAGGCTTGCCGGTGAGCTCAACACATATTGCCATTGGTGGTATTTTTGGTGTTGGCTTTTTGCGAGAGTGGCTCGAAGTCACCAAATCAATTGAAAAAGAAATAAGGCAAGATAAAAAAGAAATAAAACATGATAAAAAGACCTTAAATAAGTTGAATGATGAGTTAAACAAACTGAACAAAAAGAAAACAAAATCTGAACAAGATTATCAGCGTATAACTGATCTTTACCGCGCTATAGATAAAGAAGAAGACGAACTAAAAAAAGCCGTTAAAGAATTGAAGAAAGATCAAAAAACGCTTTATGTTAAACGTGATGCCATTAAGAAAATTGTTACGGCATGGGTGATTACTGTACCTTCTGCGGCGGTGATGGCGGCGGGGATTTTCTATATGATAAAAGGGATTATGAGTTAAGTCTTATTATGATAAACTCATATATAAAGGCCTCATTTGAGGCCTTTTTTACGTAAACTTAACTAAATGAAACGCGCGCAAAAAATCCTACAATCTACCTTTGGTTATGACGAGTTTCGTCATGCTCAGCAGGAGATAATTCAAACCCTGCTTGATGGTGGCGATGCTTTGGTGTTGATGCCTACGGGTGGGGGTAAGTCTTTGTGTTATCAGATCCCTGCTCTTGTTCGTGAGGGTACGGCGATTGTTATTTCACCTTTGATTGCTTTAATGCAAGATCAGGTGGATGCTTTGCAGCAGTTGGGGATTAAGGCGGCGTTTCTTAATTCTAGTCAAGGTATTGGTGAGGCGCGCGTTATTGAGCAGCAGTTACTTGATGGTGAATTAGATCTGCTTTATGTTGCGCCTGAGCGATTGTTGATGCCACAAATGATGGCGTTGTTGGATCAATGCCCGTTGGCTCTTTTTGCTATTGATGAGGCGCATTGTGTATCGCAATGGGGGCATGATTTTCGGCCTAATTACCAACAATTAAAGTTATTGCATGAGCGTTATCCTACGGTTCCTCGTATTGCTTTAACCGCAACGGCTGATCGACGTACTCGTGATGAGATTATTGCTCAACTGCAATTGGGTGATGCCGATGTTTTTGTAAATAGCTTTGATCGCCCTAATATTCATTATGCAATTTCAGAAGGTAATAACCCTAAGCAACGTTTATGGAAATTTCTTGAGCAAAATCACCCTGATGATGCCGGTATTGTATATTGTTTGTCGCGCAAAAAAGTGGAGCAAACGGCTGAGTGGCTG
Source organism: Methylophaga sp. (assembly GCA_026988435.1). Taxonomy (GTDB): domain Bacteria; phylum Pseudomonadota; class Gammaproteobacteria; order Nitrosococcales; family Methylophagaceae. The sequence continues at coordinate 2,736 of JALSLH010000077.1, read as the reverse complement.
GCAGATCAAGGGCGATTAGCCTTACCTTATCATGCGGGCTTGCCTCAAGAAGTGCGGCAGCAAAATCAACAACGGTTTTTACGTGAAGAAGGTGTCATTATTGTGGCCACCATTGCCTTCGGCATGGGCATTGATAAACCTGATGTGCGCTTTGTCGCGCATTTAAGTTTGCCTAAAAGTATTGAAGCTTATTATCAAGAAACGGGGCGAGCAGGTCGCGATGGCGAGCCTGCTAATGCGTGGATGGCGTATGGTCTGCAAGATGTGATTACGCTTCGGCAATTCACTCAGGATTCTAATGCCGATGAACAGCATAAGCGTGTTGAATATCACAAGTTAGAATCAATGTTGGGTTTGTGTGAATTAACCACCTGCAGGCGGCACACACTGCTCGCATATTTTGATGAGCAGGGTGCAGATCAATGTGGGCATTGTGATAATTGTCAAAACCCGCCCGAAAAATGGGATGGCACCGAGCCTGCTCAAAAAGCATTGTCGTGTATTTATCGAACCGATCAGCGTTTTGGGGTCACCTATATTGTTGATATTTTATTAGGTAAAAGTGATGAGCGTATTCAACGTAACGGCCATGACAAGTTAAGTACATTTGGAATTGGTAGTGATTTTTCAGTTGCCGAATGGCGTGGTATTTTTAGGCAGTTAATTGCCTTGGGTTATTTAGGTGTCGATATGGAACGTCATGGTGCATTACGCCTAACTGAAAAATGCCGCGCATTATTGCATGGTGAACAAAAGCTAGCACTGCGCAAACAAGCTAAAGCAGAAAAAGTTGCCAAAAAATCTAAACAGAAAACAACCGTTCGGCCGCAAGACAACCCATTATGGGAAGCGTTACGAGCACTACGAACTACGCTAGCAGAAGAGCATGGCGTGCCCTCATTTGTAATTTTTCATGATGCCACCTTGCAAGAGATGGTTAAGAAACGCCCTCAGACATTGAGTGATTTTAATAAGATTTCAGGAGTAGGAGGTCAAAAACTGTCACGTTATGGTCAAGCCTTTATTGATGAAATAAAACAATACCCCTTAGCTGAGTTATTAGATAATCGGTTAAGCGAGACTGTAAATAATACGCTGATGCTCTATCAACAAAACCTTAGTATTGAAAATATTGCCCAACAACGTGCGCTTGGAACGAGCACCATTTATACGCATTTAGCTGATGCAATAGAGGCTGGACTACTAGATGTGCGTGATGTGATTGAATTAGATGACGCCCGTTATAATGAGGTTGTTAGCTTAATCGAATCGTTTTCCGAAGAGGAAAAAGGGCGGTTGAAGCCTGTTTTTGATGAATTAAAAGGTGAAGTCGAATACGGTATTTTAAAGTGCATTCAAGCGGGATTGTAGGGTATTGTTACAAAACTGTAATATAGTGAAGGTATGATGAACTGATTAAAGTAAAGTCAGGGATTATAAATATGGCAACCACAATTTTAGTAGTAGAAGATGATATAGCAATTCGCGATATGATTTGTTTTACACTTAGGCATTCTGGGTTTGTTTGTGAACCGGTAAGTGATGCTGAAAAAGGCTTAGCATGGTTAAAGGATAAACAAGCTGATTTGATCTTGCTCGATTGGATGTTACCGGGCATTGATGGCATTGAGTTTATTCGGCGTCTGCGCGCTAATGAATTTCTGGCAGCCATTCCCGTCATCATGTTAACGGCTAAAGGCGAAAGCGAAGATATGGTTAAGGGTTTGAGTGTGGGAGCGGATGATTATGTAAATAAGCCGTTTGCACCAACAGAGCTTGTTGCCAGAATCAAATCATTATTACGCCGTTGTCAGCCTCCAGAAACAGATGGAGAAAACCAATTAGAGTTTTCTGGTTTGCTGTTAGATCTTAAAAGCCATCGTGCAAGTGTCGATGGCCAGCGAATTGATTTAGGACCAACAGAATTTCGTTTGCTCAATTTCTTTATGAAAAATCCGGAACGCGCATATAGCCGAGGTCAACTGCTTGATCAAGTCTGGGGCGATATGGTTTATATCGAAGAGCGCACTGTGGATGTGCATATCCGACGTTTACGCAAGGCCTTGGAGCCATCAAAACACGATGGTTTAATTCAAACGGTACGTGGGGTGGGATATCGTTTCTCAGCAGAATAATAAGATAAGTGTAATAGCAAAATGAGTTGGGATTATTGGCGAATATTAACCATTGTCAGCTTGGTGGGGTTTGTTGGGCTACTGTTTGATCAAATGATTCTATTTATGTTTATTGCGGCCTTGTTTTATACGTTTTGGTTGCAGAAAAAATGGAATCAAATGTGGTTATGGATTCAAAACCCAAAAAAACATGAGCCGCCCTCTGCGGAAGGCGCGATTGATGATATTTGTCGCCGTATTGAGAGTGTGCGCCAACAAAATAAGTCACGTAAAAAAAGGCTGGCGGATTATCTAAAGCAATTTCAAGCCGCAACGGCTGCATTACCTGATGCTGTTGTTGTGTTAGGTCCGCAAGGTCAGGTGGCTTGGGCAAATACAGCATCAAAAGAGTTATTAGGAATTGTCTGGCCGCGCGACAGCCATGTACGTGTGCATAATTTGATTCGCGATCCTGTTTTTCAAGGATTGCTGGCTTCCCCTAAAAAGAAAGCTAAGATTGTGACCTCACCATTAAGTTCAGATCTCTATTTAGAGATGAAAATTGTTAATTATATGGGCGATGGTCGATTATTGATTGCCCGTGATATGAGCCAAACCGTTA
>JALSLH010000076.1 GCA_026988435.1 Methylophaga sp. | reverse complement strand
TCCCCTAAAAAGAAAGCTAAGATTGTGACCTCACCATTAAGTTCAGATCTCTATTTAGAGATGAAAATTGTTAATTATATGGGCGATGGTCGATTATTGATTGCCCGTGATATGAGCCAAACCGTTAAATTACAAAATATGCGGCGTGACTTTGTGGCGAATGTTTCACATGAGCTCCGAACGCCTTTAACCGTGTTGCATGGTTACTTAGAAACGTTTAATCAAGAGAGTCCACCAGAAATGTGGCGTGCAGCATTGCCTGTTATGCGACAACAAACACAGCGGATGAATATACTGATCAGTGATTTATTAATCCTATCGCAGCTAGAAATGGGTGAAAAGGCATTAAAACATGAGCCGGTTGATATTTGTGCCTTACTGACGACCATTGCAGAAGATGCTCGGCAATTGAAAGAATATCAGTCGCATCAAATACAATTAGAGTTTGACAGTGATAAATGGTTATTATCTGATGCTGGTGAACTACGTAGTGCTATTTCAAACTTGGTCTTTAATGCCATTAAATATACCCCCGAAGGTTCAGAAATAACATTGCGGTGGGTCGTGGGTAAGAAGACTGCTTGTATTGAAGTAAATGATAATGGAATGGGCATTGCGGAACATCATCTTGACCGCTTAACTGAACGGTTTTATCGCGTTGATAGTGGTCGGGCACAAGAGACAGGCGGCACTGGTCTTGGTCTAGCCATTGTAAAACATATCCTAAAAAGACATGATGCCGCGTTAAAAATTAGTAGTGAGCTTGGTGCCGGCTCTCAGTTTAGTTGTTGTTTTCCTGCCACGAAAGTGCTTAAAAAATCAAAACCTATTAAGCTTCCATGAGTCTTGTAATAAAACTGTAATATTTTATTCATATCCTTGTAACACGTTAACGCGATACTGCTTCCTGTAATTTAATTACGTTAACTTTTTATTTAGGAGTTGGACACAATGTTCACAAAAAAACTTGCAATATTAGGCGCTGCAGTAACAATGGCATTTTCTGCCACAACATTTTCTGCAGAAGTACCTGAGTTACCAGACTATGAAAAAGTAAGTGGTATTTCAGGCAATTTATCTAGCGTAGGTTCTGATACCTTAGCTAACTTAATGACACTTTGGGCTGAAGAGTTCAAACGTGAATATCCAAATGTAAATATTCAAATTCAAGCGGCGGGTTCTTCAACTGCGCCTCCTGCTTTGACTGAAGGTACATCAAACTTTGGTCCGATGAGCCGCAAAATGAAAGATAAAGAAAATGCGGCTTTTGAAGCTAAGTATGGCTACAAAGCGACACCTATTCGTGTAGCGATTGATGCATTAGCGGTTTATGCACATAAAGATAATCCAATCGAAGGCTTATCTATTCCTCAAGTTGATGCCATTTTCTCTGCTACACGTAAATGTGGTTACGCTGAAGACATTACTAACTGGAAACAAGTAGGTGCTGATTTGGGCAATATCCAAATTTACGGTCGTAACTCAGTGTCTGGTACTTATGGTTATTTTAAGAAAAAAGCATTATGTAAAGGTGATTACAAAGACACAGTTAATGAGCAACCAGGTTCGGCATCAGTTGTTCAAGGTGTAACAAAATCATTAAACGGTATTGGTTATTCAGGTATTGGTTATAAAACATCGGGTGTGAGAGCCATTCCGTTAACTAAAAAACCGGGTCAGCCATTTATCGAAGCCTCTAAAGAAAATGCAGCAAATGGTACTTACCCATTATCTCGTTATCTTTATATTTACGTGAACAAAGCGCCAAACAAACCGTTAACGCCTATTGACCGTGAATTTATCACGATGGTTTTATCAAAAGTAGGCCAGCAAGTTGTTGTTAAAGATGGTTATATTCCATTGCCTTCTTCAGTAACAGAAAAAGAGCTTGCGAAGCTTAAATAAGTTTTGAGTTATTGATGGAAATGCCTCGCACTTTGTGCGAGGCATTTTTTATTGAACATAATCAAAAGCTAATTTTAACAGTCTGTTTTTGATTATGTTGTATATACCCGTGGCCATTCAATCTGCTGAATTCAGCATGAGAAGAATCCATACTATTCTAGGCATAAAGTCGCCAGATTAGTCATTCTAATTTAAGACTTTATAACGACGAAGAGTGTGGCTTATTCTCTTGCTCTGAAATCTGCATATTGAATGGTTACGGGTATAGGTAGGGTGAAGTGTTTATTTCATCTTGAATGATAATGGGATAGTGGTAGTTAGATTTATGGCTGAAAATATTTCTCAAACAAGTGTGTTGCCTGCACCGGGTTCGCCTGTTGCACTTCGCCGAAGAGCATGGCGTGAACTAAAAGATCGGCTAGCCCGATATGGCGTGGCAGCGGGTGGCATGATGGTTATTTTTGCCATTGTTTTAATTTTTTTCTATTTGCTTTATGTCGTAATGCCATTATTTTCTGGTGCAGAAATAGAAACACATGCTGAGTATCAAACTCAGACTCAAAATGTGACACACCTAAGCTTGAATGAATACAATGATGTCGCTTTGATGTTAACAATGAAAGGCCAAGCTCGATTCATTAATGCAAATGATGGCCAGTTAATACTTGAGCCGAATTTACCCTTACCGGCTGAAACAAAAATCTCGAGCTTTGGTAAAGGATCTGCCACGACAGGTGTATTTGCTTATGGTTTTGCGGATGGGCGAGCATTAATTTTCAAACAAGAATACAAGATCAGTTATCCTGACGATAAACGTAAAATTACGCCACTTATTGAATATCCAATAGGTGATGAGTTAGTTGTGGTTGATCCACAAGCTAAAGCATTGCAATTACTCAGTGTGCAGAGTAATGAAGAACAGACTACCGTAGCGGGCATCACATCTGATAACCGTCTTGTGCTGAACAGCTTGGTGCGTGAGCAAGATTTTATGGATGAAGATCTGTTCACTATCGAACAAACCACAGCAGAAATCGAATTGGCTGAGGAGCTACGAGCAACATATTTGCGAATGGATATCGATCAACGCGAACTTTATTTAGTTGATGCCGATGGCTTTATTGCTTATTACGATATTACAGATATTGCATCGCCGAAGTTGATACAAAAAATTAAAGCCGTGCCATCAGGTGTTGATATTACGTCCATTGAATTTCTAACGGGCGGTATTTCTATTGTAGTAGGGCGAAGTGATGGCCAGATTGATCAGTGGTTTCCGGTACGAGATGAAAAAAATAATTATACCTTACATAATGTGCGTAGCTTTCATGATCAAGAAACAGAAATTGTGGAGATTGCAACAGAATATGCACGCAAGGGTTTCTTGGCTTTAGATAAAGCAGGCCAATTAGGGATCTATCACACCACTGCGCATCGCACGATGTTAGTTGAGCCTTTAGTCGAAAGTGATGCTGTTATTGCTATTTCCCCCCGAGCTAATGGATTGCTTAGTGTTACTACTGGTGGGCAAGCAAAATTAACCCTCATTGATAATGAGCACCCAGAAGTCTCATGGCATTCACTATGGGAGAAAGTCTGGTATGAAAGCCGAGACAAACCTGAATATATCTGGCAATCATCGTCAGCAAGTAATGATTTTGAGCCTAAATTTAGTTTAAGCCCGCTCACCTTTGGTACGATTAAAGCGGCTCTTTATGCGATGATGGTAGCCGTGCCGCTTGCAATTATGGGTGCTATTTATGCTGCCTATTTTATGTCGCCAACAATGCGTACCTTTGTTAAACCTACAATTGAAATTATGGAAGCATTACCTACCGTTATTTTAGGTTTTCTTGCTGGTTTGTGGTTAGCACCGCTGGTGGAGATGAATCTCCCCGGCGTATTTTCACTGCTGATTATGTTGCCCATCATGACCATTTTCACTGCGTGGGCATGGACAAAATTGCCAAGCACATTCCGAGAACGTATTCCAGATGGCTGGGAAGCCGCCATTTTAATACCTGTAGTCATTGCGGTGGGCATGTTATCAATGTTGGCGAGTCCAGCATTAGAATTATGGTTGTTTGATGGCAATATGCCGAAATGGTTGAATGAAATAGGCATTAATTTTGATCAACGCAACTCACTTGTTGTGGGCTTGGTGATGGGCTTTGCTGTTATCCCCACCATTTTCTCAATCACCGAAGATGCTATTTTTGGTGTGCCTAAACATTTAACCGTAGGCTCTCTGGCATTAGGTGCTACGCCGTGGCAAACATTAACCCGAGTTGTGCTGCTAACAGCAAGCCCGGGTATCTTCTCTGCGGTGATGATAGGTTTAGGCCGTGCCGTGGGGGAAACTATGATTGTTCTTATGGCAACGGGTAATACGCCGATTATGGACTTCAATATTTTTGAAGGCTTCCGTGCTTTATCAGCCAATATTGCTGTTGAAATGCCAGAGGCTGAAGTAGCAAGCACACACTATCGCGTATTGTTCCTTGCCGCCTTGGTGCTCTTTGGTGCCACCTTTATCTTCAATACGGTTGCTGAAATTGTTCGTCAGCGACTACGTAATAAATATAGCTCTTTATAGATGAGTAATTCAATGTCTAAACAATCACTTTCTAGCTGGTTCAAAAGCGGCAGTCCATGGGTTTGGCTTAATGCTGGTGCGGTCAGTATTAGCGTTGTAATGGTAGTCGGTTTACTATTATTAATCGCGGTGCGAGGCCTGAGCCATTTCTGGCCAGCTGATATTATGGAGTTAACTTATCAAGAACCCGGTGGTGAAAAAATCACACTGATAGGTGAGGATATTGAGACTGAAACCGTTTTAGCCGCACGCCTAAAAAGTACAGGTGTAAACTTACCCGAGGGTCAAGTGAGTGCTGAGCGACACTTGATGAAAGTAGGTAACCGTGACTATTTTGGTTTAGATTTCCGCTGGATAAATGGTCCATGGATCGGAGACGTATCTTATCCTGAAAAAATTGTGGCAGTTGAACGTCGCGAATGGGGTGATTTCTTCGGATATTTGACTGAAGTTAAGCAACAAGGAAAACAGGTTGCTAGTGGAGAAGATGCATGGGCAGAATTACAGAAGCGTTTGCTTAGAAGTAACGCCTTAGTTGCTGAAATTAAGAAAATCGAAAAGTCTGAAATTGGTGAAATAAACCATGGATTAGAAGAACTTCGCCTTAGAACGCGACGTCTTGAACTAGATGGCGTTGCCCTTGGTTCGGTGCAGCATCTAGAAATTGAACAAGAGCGTAAACAATGGGACGTGAAGTATGCAGGCTTACAAAAGCAACTATCAGATTTAAATGCGGCTCTTAATCGAGATCAGATGATGATTAAAATGTCTGATGGTCGCGAAGTTGAAATTCCGCTAGCAAAAGTAGTTGAAGCCATCCGTCCGAATGCGATGGGAGTAGGGCAGAAAATAAGAACTTACTTCCATGAAGTATGGAAATTTATGTCAGATGATCCGCGCGAAGCTAATACCGAAGGTGGTATTTTCCCCGCTATATTCGGCACAGTGATGATGGTTATGATCATGGCAGTATTAGTGACACCTTTTGGTGTGGTTGCCGCTGTTTATTTGAAAGAATATGCTACACAAGGCCCGATGATTCGTTTGATTCGGATTGCAGTTAATAATTTGGCCGGTGTACCATCAATTGTATATGGTGTGTTCGGGCTGGGCTTCTTTGTTTATTATTTAGGTGGCAATATCGATGAAATATTCTTTTCAGCGTCATTACCTGCCCCAACCTTTGGAACGCCAGGTTTGATGTGGGCATCGCTCACCTTAGCCATTTTGACAGTACCTGTTGTGATAGTAGCAACAGAAGAAGGTTTGTCACGTATTCCGCGTGCAATTAGAGAAGGTAGCTTGGCATTGGGTGCCACCAAAGCTGAAACTTTATGGCGAACGGTATTACCCATGGCAGCACCGGCAATGATGACGGGTTTAATTTTAGCAGTAGCTCGTGCAGCAGGTGAGGTTGCACCGTTAATGATGGTAGGTGTGGTCAAGCTTGCGCCGGCGCTTGCTGTTGACACTATCGCACCATATTTACATTTAGATCGCCAATTTATGCATTTAGGTTTTCACATCTATGATGTTGGTTTCCAAAGCCCGAATGTTGAAGCGGCAAGACCGTTAGTTTATGCCACTGCATTTTTATTGGTATTGATTATTATCGTGCTCAACATGGCAGCGATTAGTATTCGTAATCGTTTGCGTGAGAATTTTAAAGCAAGTGAAAGCTAAACTGATAAAGCTTAGCACTCAGTAAACAGAGGAATCCTTGAATGGAATTAACAGCAAAACAACAAGCAAGAAACATAGCCCGCGAGATTGATCTGGGAGCTATGGAGCGAGGCGTATCTAAGCTCACTATAGAAGAGGAAGCAACCTGTATTGAGGTGAAAGACTTCAACCTGTTTTATGGTGATAAACAGGCCTTGCACGGTATTAATATGAAAATTGCTAAAAACCGAGTAACGGCATTTATCGGCCCCAGTGGTTGTGGTAAATCAACCTTATTACGTTGCTTTAATCGAATGAATGATTTGATTGATAGTGTCAGTATTAATGGTCAAATGTTACTTGAAGGTGGTGATTTAAATGCACCTTCAGTCAATGTGGCTGATTTGCGTCGTCAAGTTGGCATGGTGTTTCAAAAACCTAATCCATTTCCTAAGACTATCTATGAGAATGTGGCTTATGGTCTAAGATTACAAGGTGTGAACGACCGTTCAACGTTAGATAAAGTGGTCGAAAAATCACTAAAAGGTGCGGCACTGTGGGATGAAGTTAAAGATCGCTTAAATGAATCGGCTATGGGAATGTCTGGCGGTCAGCAACAACGATTAGTGATTGCACGCGCGATTGCCATTGAGCCAGAGGTCTTATTATTAGATGAACCTGCATCAGCGCTTGATCCGCTTTCAACTTTAAAAATTGAAGAGTTGATCCATGAGCTGAAAGATCAATATACCATTGTGATTGTCACGCATAATATGCAACAAGCGGCACGGGTATCAGATTATACGGCCTTTATGTATATGGGCGAGTTGATTGAATTTGGTGCAACGGATGCCTTATTCACTAATCCCAAAGAGAAGAAAACTGAAGATTATATTACAGGTCGATACGGATAAAGGCCTAGGAGAAGAAAATGGTAAATAATAAATCACAACATATTTCACAGCAGTTCGAGGCAGACTTGCAAGACATTCGATCTCGCGTATTAGCGATGGGGGGCTTGGTTGAACAGCAAGTTGGCAGTGCATTAAAAGCACTGAAAAAAGCCGACCTTGAATTGGCTCGCCAAGTTGTTGAAGATGATACAGAAGTGAACAACCTTGAAATGAGTATTGATGAAGAGTGTATTCAGATCATCGCGCTACGCCAACCAACGGCAAGTGATTTAAGATTGGTCAGCGTGATATTGAAAACCATTACCGATATTGAGCGTATTGGTGATGAGGCAAAAAGTATCGCTAGAAAAGCATTAAATTTGGATGATAGAGAGCATCCAAAGAAAAGTTATCGTGAATTATCAACAATAGGTAATCATGTGCGCGGCATGTTGCGCGATGCATTAGATGCATTTGCAAGACTGGACGTTGATGCGGCGATTGAGGTTGCACGACAAGATCAAGAAGTGGATGATGAATATGAAAGTTTCACTCGCACCATGATCACTTATATGATGGAGGACCCACGCACAATTTCACGGGTATTAGATTTAATGTGGGCGGCTCGGGCATTAGAACGTATTGGCGACCATGCGCGTAACTTATGTGAATATGTTATTTATTTAGTGGAAGGTAAAGATGTGCGTCACCTCACTATTGAGCATATGGAGAGAGTTTTGCAACGCGATAAATAAAGCGATGTAAGTTTGTAGCATTAACAAAAAGCCCATATTTTTTAGTATGGGCTTTTTTATTACTTGTTCATTTTGTTTAATGTGATGCAAAATAGCATTACAGGTAAAGAGAAAATGAACATGACACAACAAAACGATGAAGTGCTGGCGGCCATTGATTTAGGTTCAAATAGTTTTCATATGATTATTTCGCGTTTGCGCGATGGCCATTTTCAAGTGGTTGATAAAATCCGTGAAATGGTGCAATTACGTGCAGGGTTAGATAAACATAATTATTTATCTGATGAAGCCCAAGAAAGAGCGATAGCGTGTTTACAGCGTTTCGGAGAACGAATTAAAGGCTTGCCCCCGGGCAGTGTACGTGTAGTGGGCACAAATACCTTACGCGTGGCTAAAAATAGCCAACTTTTTTTACGAAAGGCTCGATTAGCATTAGGTCATCCCATTGAAATTGTGGCGGGTGAAGAAGAAGCGCGGCTGATTTATTTAGGTGTGGCTCATGCGCTGGCTTTTGATAATTCATCTCGTTTAGTGATGGATATTGGAGGCGGTAGTACGGAGTTTATTATTGGCGAGGGTTTCAAGGGCTTGATGCGTGAAAGCTTGGAAATGGGCTGTGTAAGCTTTTCGCAACGTTTTTTTGATGACGGGAAAATAACAAAAACGCGAATGAAAACAGCGTTAATTGCTGCAGGAACTCGATTGCGGGCGATTCAACGGCCGTATCGTAACAAAGGCTGGGTGGAAGCTATTGGCGCATCGGGCACCATTCGCACAGTCGCTAATATTGTTAAAGAAAATGAGTGGTCGGATGACGGGGTGATTACGCCAAAGTCGTTAGATAAATTAGTCGATGCGCTAGTTGATGCAGGTCATGTAGACAAGTTGGATCTAGATGGCTTAAGTGATGAAAGAAAGTCTGTTATTCCTGGTGGTGTGGCGGTGCTTAAAGCCGCATTTGATCGTCTTAAAATTGACCGTATGATTGTATCGGATGGCGCTTTACGCGAAGGTTTATTGTATGACTTGTTGGGTCGTATTCAGCACGATGATGAACGTGATCGCACCGTGTTAGCTTTGGCGCGGCGTTATCAAGTTGATGAAGACCATGCGCAACGTGTTAGCGCTATGGCGACTCAGCTTTATGAACAAGTTGCAAAAGACTGGAAAATAGATGGAGAAGATTATTTAGACCGTTTGCAATGGGCGGCTAAGTTACATGAAGTTGGATTATCTATTTCACATGATCAATTTCAGAAACATTCTGCCTATTTGGTTGCACATTCAGGTTTGCCAGGGTTTTCGCGTGAAGAACAACATGCCTTAGCTACCATAGTCGGTGGGCAGCGCAAGAAAATATCTCAGAAAGAGATTAATAATTTGTCGGATGAGTTACAAAAGTCAACGCTGAGATTAATGATTTTATTACGTTTAGCAACGGTATTTAATCGTGGACGAAGTGAGACGACCGATACCTTTGTTAAACTAAAAGCTTCTAAAAAGAAGCTACGATTGAAGCTCCCTAAAGGCTGGTTAATTGAGCATCCTTTAACCGAGGCAGATCTCTTGCAAGAAGCTGAGTATCTTGACGCTATTGAATATAAGCTTAAAATTAAAGCATAGAACCAATTATCATTTACGCTGTCAGAGTAAATGAGGAAGGTGTTTATGAAATTACTAAAACTAATAAGTCTTACATTTTTGCTAAGTGTTTTTGTAGCACAAGCAAATGAATCAATCAGTTTGCCAAGCGAAACAGGCGATACCCTAATGATCCACCGTTTAAATAATGGTGAAATATGGGGTAGTTTGATTATTACTGATCAATTAGCAGATAGCTTTTCTGCTTCAGAACTTATTGTCTTACAAGTTGATCAACACAAACCTATTAAGTTAGATCATGAAAAACGCTGTGGCACACCGGCAGGAGAGGCACAAAAAGTAGATTATGTTTTTCAAACTGAGCAATCAACGGATCAGCAATGGCAGTTTAGCCAAGTCGAGTCAGCGCAAAGTGATATTTTGAAACTGACGGGGTGGGATAAAGAGTTTTATCACCATATGAAATCAGATCGTCGGCCAAATGTAATCGATTTCCCAATACAAGGGCCTATCGCACTTGAATCGTTGTGGAAGCAGTTTCAGCAGGGTGAAAAAGTTATTTTTCATTACACAACAGATGCAGATGAGCCGCGTGAGGCAGTGTTCGAGTTGGCAGTGCAGCACGAGCAAATTAATAACTTCTAACGACTTGTTACCATGAAGAGCTCATGGGAACAAGTCTTATACCCGTTACCATCAGGGCAAGAGCATATTAAATAATTTTCAGTTTTTAAAAGAAAATATAGACAATTATCCAATATCTTGGTCATCCCGGTGGGCCTTTTAGCCGGGATCTACTCCAATTGACCTAGATTCCGGCTAAAAACATGCCGGAATGACAGCTTATTTAGTATAGAGCTAAGAGTTAATGACTTTCTAAGTTATTTGAGGATAAACTAGCTTGTTGTTTTTTATAATGCTCTTGCCCTGCCGTTACCATTCAATCTGTAGACTTCAGAGATTAGCACAAGCGTCAGAGCAAGGCGCAATGTGAAGGCACAAAAAAGATGCTCCTGCATTTTTTGCATACAGTCCATCCATGGACATAAATGACTGGTCCTTGCCAAACATTGTAACGCGGCGCTGCTGAAATCTGCAGATTGAATGGTCACGGGTATATAAGCTTACCAGTTTACACTTGCACCAAGATAAGCACTGCGCCCTAGACCGGGAATACGATCGCCCTGAGCAATATCAGGATTGTTAGCGATACGGTTATACCCCCCTAGATGATTTTCATAACCACGATCAAAAAGGTTATTAATGCCAGCCGTTAATAGGATGTTTTCAGTTGGCTGCAAGTTCGCCGAAAGGTTAAACACAGCATAACCACTTGTTTTCTTCTCGCGATTTTCATCTGAGACTCTATTTTGTGAAGCGACGGTTTCAGCTTCAAAACCAATACTCCAGTCTGTTTGTACATAGCTCAGCATAGTACGTGCGGTCAACGGTGCAATGCGGTAGAGATCATCACTGGTATCACGGCGTTCGCCACGAACATAACTCACCACGCCATCTAACTGCCACGTTGGTGTGATGGTAAATGACCAGTTGGCATCTAAACCATATAATTTTGCATCAACATTATTATATTCCAAGACTAATTTTCCTGGTCCAGCCATCATGGCGCTAACCATTGCGGCAGCAGGATTTGTATTCGGCGTGCCTTGAATGTAGTCGTTGATGTGATGATAGAAAATATGTGGTGAAAATGTTGCCCGCGGTGTATGCCAATCGAAACCTAATTCAACTTGGTAGGCAACCTCAGTATCAAGCTCAATATTGCCGATGTAATTATTACCGTCAGCGAGCCCAGCAGTTGATTCGAGAGGCAGCCACAGATATCGTTCTTGATAACTAGGCGCACGTTCTTTTCTAGCGATGCCGGCAGTTAGGTCAAATTCCGATGAAACGGTGTATGTGGTATTTAAAACTAAATCAACTAGACTTTCATCTTGTTTACGATCAGCATTATTGAATGCATTTTTAAGTGCGATAACAGGAGCCATGCCCATGCTTGTGTTTACTTTTCCAGCATCCATTTCAACGCGGGAATAACGTAAACCGGCCTCAAATTTCCATTGATCAACTGACAATTCTTTTTCACCAAAAATACTGTAACGATCGCGCTCAATATTATTGTAATTATTGACGAAGAACATGGCATTTCCGGGGTTGAAAATATCGGCATTATGTTTTGCTCGATCAGCATCAACACCCACAGTCCAACCGGAAATATTATAGGCTAGACCAAAGCCTTTTGACTTCACATCGGTGAGTGCAAATCGACGCTTAGGGGTGGGGCGAGATCTTAATTCATAATTAGACATCAAATGCTCAGAATCTTGATAAGAAAGTTTTGTACTAAGCACGCCACCATTAGCAAAGGTGTTACTAAATGAGCCGTTATAATGATTGCCTTTTGCATAGATAATATCCATAGGCAGAGCCGGTGTTCCTGTTTTGCCAGTATCATGATGCTGAGCATTTATAGTGAAGGTTTGAGCATCGTTCTGGAATGCATAACCACCGCCAATGGTCCCTCGTTTATGTTCAGTCGGTAGAATATCACCACCATCAAATTCAAGATCATCACCGCGTTCAAGACTGCCGGTTATATGTAGACTGTGCTGGTTATTAGCTATTCCTGCTAATATTGAAGCGTATTTGCCATTACCATTTTCTGCATAGCCAGCATTAACGTTTCCTTGTGACTTGAATTCTTCTCCACTACTAAATGTTATTGTTTTTGAATGCGCTAAAACGGTACCTCCGAGTGTTTCTATGCCAGAACTAACGGGAGCAATACCTCGATAAAGTGAAATGCTATCCAGACGAGCAGCAGGAATATAACTGAGCGGTGTGTCCATTGAATTAGGCCCCGCTGAATTTATTTTTATGCCGTCGATTAAGACATTAACGCGATCACCAAAAAGCCCACGATATTGGGCGACACTAGTCAACGGGCCATTTCGATTGATATTTGCCCCCGGCAATTTTTTTAATAACTCGCCTGTGTCAGGCACATTAACTGTAGCGCTAGGCAAGGCATAAGGTATCTCTTCAGAAGATATACCTTCTACTGAGATGGTGGGCAATTGAAGGTGTTCGGCATTAGCTACACTGTGTAAGCTTAGTAGTAGTAAAGGTAAGGGTAGTAATTTGAAGGATTGCATTGAAAGGCTCCATAAAAAAGATGCCGTTATTTTATAGCGCACTTCAGCAGGTAGAATGGGTTATATGGTAAGAAAATGTGTGAAATAACGCACTTTCGTTTTTTTAAGACATGGTATTCTGCTCGCTCTTAGCTTTTTTATATAATTTTAGGGTCATTGAATGATAGAAGGGATTACAAGCTCATACGTCACTGCATTTCTATTAGGGCTTTTTAGTACGGTGCATTGCATTGCTATGTGTGGCTCTGTGATCGGTGCGTTAACCTTGAGTTTGCCGAGCGAAATCCGAGAAAATCAGACAAAGATGTTTCCTTATGTTTTTAACTATAATTTAGGCCGTTTATTGAGTTATGGTGTTGCGGGTGCAATTGTAGGGCTGTTAAGTTCGCCGTTGGCCACATTTAATGGTCACTTAGTATTACGTTATTTATCAATCATTATTATGATTGCTATGGGCTTATATTTGGCGGGTTGGTTTCCTAAATTTGCGTATATGGAACGTATGGGTGGCCCTATTTGGAGGTGGCTACAGCCGATAGGTCAAAAGTTATTGCCCGTGAAGAAATTATCTCAAGCTTTTTTCCTTGGCATGGTCTGGGGCTGGCTTCCTTGCGGTTTGGTTTATGCGGCACTTGCCATGGCTGCAACAGTCGGTGAACCAGTTAAAGCGTCATTAGTTATGTTGGCATTTGGAGCTGGCACCTTGCCTGCAGTAATGGGGGCAGGGCTTTTTGCCGGTTTTTTATCGGCAATAGCACGGGCGAAACATTTAAGACAGATTGCAGGTGTACTCATTATTGCTATGGCATTAACCACTGCATTCTGGCCAATGGACCATACTAAAATGCATCATGAAGGGAGTGATTCTTCACAAGAACACTCCGAGCATATGCATCAGAATATGTAATATGGATAATTCTATGAATACGATCCTTGGTCAATCTCCTCAAATAACACATCTATTACGAACGGTGCCAATGATTGCGGCTAGTGATGTAAGCGTATTGATTTATGGCGAAACAGGCACGGGAAAAGAATTATTTGCGCGCGCGCTACATACTGAAAGTGGTCGAAAGGCTGAACCTCTGACCATTATCAATTGTGCGGCACTACAGCTTGAAAACATTGAAGCAGATTTGTTTGGTCGATGTAATGTAGAAGGTGAAATTGAACACCGTGGTCGATTTTTAGCCGCTGATGGGGGGACAGTTTTTCTTGATGAAGTTAATGCCTTGCCGTTGAGCATCCAAGCAAAAGTATTGCGTTTTTTGGAAGCGGGCGAGTGCCAGTTACAAGGTAGTCACAAATTACATACGGCTGATGTGCGGATCTTAGCTGCCACCAGTGTCGATTTACAAAAAGAGGTGACAGAAGGTCGATTTAGAGCGGACTTGTTTTATCGCCTACAAGTTGTGCCTCTCGTTTTACCCTCACTAAAAGAACGAAGTGATGATATCAGCATATTGTTACATCATTTTGGGCGTGAGTTTGCAGAAAATAATGCCGTTGTCCGTTACTCAAAATCGGCAGAGCATTGCTTGTTGACTTATGCTTGGCCGGGTAATATTCGTGAACTGATTAGTTTCTGTCAGCGTATGGCATTGCTCACCCCTGGCAAATTACTTCAACCTGAAGATTTGCCTACCGAAATGATGCCCGAGCATGCTGCGAGCCAGCATGCTTTTATACTTCCTCCAACAGGGATTAATTTGGCTCAAGTCGAACTAGACTTAATTGAACAAGCACTAGAAATGGCGGCAGGAAATCGTTCAAAAGCGGCGCGATTATTAGGTATTAGCCGTGATACCTTGCTTTATAGAATGCAAAAATACTCTTTGTAATTGATTTCCAAATAGGGATAATTTAAATATTTTTGTTCCTGTGTACACCTTCCATGTCCGTCACTCCTGCATGTTTACTCAGTCGAGCTGAGCACAAGCTTAGCGGGAGTCTAGCAAATAAACCATAGATTCCGGCTACAAGCCTGCCGGAATGACAGGAAATGCCAAAAGGATGTATGCACGGTAATAACCTGCCATAATAACCACATACTTAGAATTTAAGGCCCGTTATGAAACAGTATCTTGATTTGTGCCAACGTATTATTGACCAAGGCAGTTGGATAGAAAATAAGCGAACAGGCAAACGCTGTCTCACAGTCATTAATGCCGATCTGAATTACAATGTTGGCAATAATCAATTTCCATTAATCACGACCCGAAAAAGTTACTGGAAGTCAGCTATCGCTGAAATAGTAGGCTATATTCGCGGTTATGATAATGCGGCAGATTTTCGCGCATTAGGCACCAAGACATGGGATGCCAATGCTAACGAAAACGAACAATGGCTGAATAACCCTTTTCGTAAGGGTGAAGATGATATGGGCCGGGTTTATGGGGTGCAAGGCCGATCATGGGCCAAGCCCGATGGCAGTCATTTAGATCAGCTCAAAAAAATTGTAGATAATTTATCACAAGGTGTTGATGACCGAGGTGAAATCTTAACGTTTTATAATCCCGGCGAGTTTCATATGGGCTGTCTGCGCCCATGCATGCACACCCATACATTTTCATTATTAGATGACACGCTGTATTTAACATCGTATCAACGCTCATGTGATGTGCCATTAGGCTTAAACTTTAATCAAGTGCAAGTATTCGCCTTCCTCGCAATCATGGCGCAGATCACGGGCCACAAAGCAGGCATGGCCTATCATAAAATAATTAATGCTCATATTTATGAAGATCAACTTGAATTGATGCGAGATGTGCAAGTTAAACGTGAGCCATTTCCCTCACCGCAATTAATTATAAATCCGGATATTAAAACATTAAAAGATCTAGAAACATGGGTGACAATGGATGATTTTGAAGTAACAGCTTACCAGTGCCATGAGCCGATTAGGTATCCATTTTCGGTATAACGTAGAAATTTTAGGGATTCAAAAATCGTAATAAAGTGAAAGTCTTAAGCTAATTGTTTGCTGTAATAATTTGACACTATTTGAGGAGAATTTTGAGATGACTGATTCAACACAAAAGTTAATATCCTATCCAGTATGGGATAAAACGGTGCGCATTTTTCATTGGGTTAATGTTTTGTGCGTATTAGGATTAATTGCGGTGGGGACGGTAATCTTAAATGCTAAGGCACTGGGCGTGCCTAGTGATGGCAAGATTCTATTAAAAACGGCACATGTTTATATTGGCTATGTTTTTTTCGTCAATTTAACGTGGCGAATTATTTGGGGTTTTATTGGCAGCCATTTTGCACGCTGGCGGGTGATTTTGCCGTTTGGTAGGCAAAACTGGCTTGAATTAATGGACTATATTGCCGATCTTAAAAATGATCGACCTACGAAACCTTATCTGGGACATAATCCCATTGCACGGCTAATGGTGGCCTTATTATTTTTGTTAATGAGCATTCAAGCGATAACAGGATTAGTTTTAGCTGGTACAGATGTCTATATGCCCCCGCTTGGTAATACAATAAAAGAATGGATTGCTGTTGATGCGAGTACGGTCGATCAGGTCAAGCCTTATTCAAAAGAAGGGGTGGATGAAGCGGCCTATAAAAATATGCGCAATTTCAGAAAACCCTTTATCACTACGCATTATTATGTGTTTCTTCTATTATTGATGGCCATTATTGTGCATTTATTAGGTGTGGTTGTAACCGAGCTAAAAGAACGTAACGGATTGGTTTCGGCAATGTTTACAGGAAACAAGGTTTTTAAAACGAAACCTGTTGATTTGGAGTGATTGGCACAGAATATGCTTGATGTTGAATGTGATTTGTCATGCTGATTGGTAGTTTAAATTGATTTAAGAAAAATCATTAAATGCCGTTATTAAAAGTGTGATTTGAAAAATAAGCTATATTTAACAGATAGGCATAAAAAATGAAAAAGCAATTTACGGCAACATTCTTACTATTAGGTTTAGCACCCTTATTTTTAATGACGGCATGTTTTGCATGGGTGCTAAGAAGTGAAAATGTTTCACTATCATCGAACGATATATATATCCTCGCAGGCGGCGGCATTGTCATTATTGCGGCTACCGTATTTATTTGTTTAGCACTGGTTAAAACAATAATGGAGCCACTTCATTATGTTATTGGCTCGTTAACGTTTATAGCCAAAGATATTAAAAAAGGTGATGTTGATTTAACGCAACCATTTAGTCCACCAAGTTCAACAAAAATGGGGCCTGCCTTAGGCAAAGCGACCAATGCTATGTTGAGCGAGTTTTCTAATACCTTAAGACAATTTAGTGAATCGACGGATAATATTTCAGTATCAACACAAACAGTGAGTCGTTTAGTGAATGAGTCAAGTAACAATATGATCACGCAACGAACTGAAACGGAACAAGTGGCCACCGCTATTACTGAATTATCAGCCTCAGCACAAGAGGTGTCACGCAATGCACAATTAGGTGCTGATGCAACAAAAGTGGCGGATGATGAAGCACAAAAAGGTGCTCAGATTGTAAATGAGGCTGTTGAAACAATAAGAGCACTAGCGGGTAGCCTTTCTGATGCATCATCGGTTATTAATAGCTTAGAAAGTGACAGTGATAGCATTGGTTCGGTATTAGCTGTAATTCAAGGGATTGCAGAACAAACTAATTTATTAGCCTTAAATGCCGCCATTGAAGCGGCACGTGCGGGTGAGTATGGTCGGGGATTTGCGGTCGTTGCCGATGAAGTTAGAACGCTTGCAGGCCGAACTCAAGATGCAACAGAAGAAATTAAATCGATTATTGATCAATTACAAGCACGATCAAAAGAAGCTGTTGTCGTGGTGACATCTGGCTGTGAAAAAGCCAATAGTGGTGTTGAAAAAGCAACGGCAGCCGGTGTGGCTTTAAATGGTATCGCAAGCAAAGTCGCGGATATCGATGATATGAATGCGCTTATTGCATCAGCTGCG
>JALSLH010000075.1 GCA_026988435.1 Methylophaga sp. | reverse complement strand
TAACGTGAGTGTAATATAAAGGTAAGCCTACCAATACAAACCCACCTACTAAATTACCTAAAACAGTAGGTAACTCATTCCAAACGACATAATCTAGAATAGTGAAATCACCACCCATAATCATTGAGAATGGGAATAAAAACATATTTACGATTGAATGCTCGAAACCCATGTAAAAGAACAACATGATAGGCATCCACATCGCTGCCATTTTACCGGTAGCTGAAGTAGAAATCATTGCGCCAACAACACCCATTGATACCATCCAGTTACATAACATGCCGCGAATAAACACGGTAAACCAGCCACCTGTACCATGTGCTGAATAACCTATAGTTCTAGCCTCACCAATGCTGGATACTTTTGCCGCAATTGCACCGCCATCAGTATTGAATCCATAAGTAAAAATGAATGCCATCATAAATGCCACCATTAAAGCGCCGCCTAAGTTACCTAAAAAGACTAGCCCCCAGTTACGCATTACTGAGCCAAACGTCACGCCAGGGCGTTTATCAAGCAGAGCAAGTGGCACAAGGGTAAACACACCGGTTAACAGGTCAAACTTCATTAGATAAAGCATAATGAAACCGACAGGGAAAAGTACGGCACCAAGCACAGGTGAACCTGTTTTCATTGCTACGGTGATGGCAAAAACAGCGGCCAATGCCAAAGTGGCACCCGCCATAAATGCACGAATTAACGTGTCTTTGGTCGACATATAGGCTTTTGCTTCACCGGCATCCACCATTTTTGTTACAAACTCTGTGGGTTCTAAATAAGACATAAATCTCTCTCTTAAAGCTAAGTTAATAGACATGTTGATACATGCATAAATAGCTTAATTACAATAAGTATGCCAAAAAATAACCAATGTAAAAACAGTTGGTTAGGGAGGTGTGGCAGTGAGGGAGTTAATTATTTTGCACCACTAGGGCGCGGCGGTATTTCAGATGCACATAAATAGGGCAATCCCTATCTAAGACTCTTCTGGAGCATTAATGATATCGTCCAAGCTGAACCCAGTAATGCCATTAATCGTGCGCCATAAATAATAAAAAATAACCATCATCATGATCATCGATGGAATGGCAATCATTGGGTAGCTTAGCAGTGTCATCTGACCGAGTTGTTCATTAAACTCTTCACTGCCTGATGGACTGGTGACAATCCATTTGGCAAGAATATAATTCATTATTGATGAAAAGAAAAAGGTGCCCGCCAGAAAATAGGTGGCTTTCATTAAGCGCGATTCAAACACTGAAGTTTTTCCTAGTTCTTCAAGTTTTTGGGTAATTTTGTCGACATTTAAAACCTTAGGATTATAGATTAAGGTTTTAATTAAAGGATAACGTGTTTGAGTTGAAATCAATACCGCGATGCCGATGATGCCGGGAATGGCCGCTTCTTTAATCGCTAGCCATTTGGTATCAAGTTGTAATAAACCAATGCCACCCGTTAACAATACGCTGACTAAACCTAAGAGGGCGATAAAATTAAATTTTCGATATTTTATAAGCTCAAAAAGCCCCCAGCCTATCGGAAAAGCCAAGGCAGCGATCAATGCGCCACTGGCGCCAAGCGCACTTTCACCACTAAATTTCATCAAAATTACAGAAGGAATAATGATGCTGACAAGCATATCAATAAAGGGGCGTGGTTTATGTTCCGGTGTAGTTGCTGAATTGCTCATTGAGTCTTTCTCGTTTTGTTGAAGTATCACGGGTATATATGATACATCATTGAATGAGCAGATAAAGAAGAATCAAATTAGAGATAAAAAGCAATGCGGAGATAAATTTCCAGAAAGCAAGTGGATTTCGCTCTAATAACGGTCGAGATGATTCTTTTAGAAAGTCTGGGTTAGGCTTTCTAAGATCGCTTTCAAGCTCAGACATTTTTTCATAACGATTAATGGGTTCAATTGAGACGGCTTTTTGCAGAGCACGATCAATCCAATCAGGAATATTACTCACATGGCGACTAATCGGGGCATATTTCAGTTTGCTAAAGGCTGATTCCGTGGTTGCATTGGCAATGGCAGTTCCATAAGGGAGTTTGCCAGTAATCATTTCATAAGTGACGCAGCCCAAAGCAAATAGATCAGATTGTGTTGTACCTGTCCCATTAATCAGATATTCGGGGGCGGTATAGTGCTTGGTGCCTAGCAATTCTTTGCGTTCAATCGGTGTGGAGACATCGGCCATTCCTGCAATTTTGGTCGAGCCAAAATCGACGATTTTGACTAAGCCTTCTTCGGTGATCATGATATTGCCGGGTTTAATATCTTGGTGAAGCATGTCTAAACGGTGGAAAGCTCGCAGCCCAGAAACCGCTTGAGAAACGATATTTCTAATGACAGTAAGATCTGGTTCTGTTTGATCGGCCATCCATTGCTCAAGTGTTTTGCCTTCGATGTATTCCATCACATAATAAAGAAACAATCGGGGGCGGACTTGTTCAATTGTGCGAATCACATGCGGGCTATCAATGCGACGGCCGATCCATTCTTCCATCTGAAAACGCTCTATATAGGCAGGGTCATCTTCAAAGTTGATAGATGGTGTTTTCAACACTACTTTTTCATTGGTATCCGTATCGACAGCCAAATAAAGTTGGCTGGTGGAGCTGGCATGTAACTCTCTGGTGACACGGTAGCCGTCTAAAATAACACCTTCATATAATTCAGGGGGGAAGGGTAACTTAGTTAACTGTGAATAAGCTTCATCTCTATCTTGAGAAGGTAGGTCAGTAATTTGTATGGCTTGACAGCTGATATTATCAAGGCTGCCATTTTCTAAAGATTGCGCCACTAAGCGTTCACAAAGTATGGTTAAATCAGCTTCTTCGGACTTGAGTTCGGCAAGGATTTTTTTATCTGACAAATAATCATGAACACCATCGGTTGAGATAAAAAACACATCTCCCACTTCAACAGCTAAAGATTTGTAATCAATATCTAAGCGATAATCTATACCCATCGCGCGACCGAGATATTCTTGTTCACCGGGCAGGTGAATACGGTGATCGGTGGTGAGTTGTTCGAGATTATTGTCACGAAATAAATAAATGCGAGAATCACCAACATGGAACAGATGTGCCGTGGTTGATTTAATCACCAGCCCACAAAAGGTGCTGGCCAACCCCCTGTCAACACTGTGAAATTGGTTGCTTTGACTATATAACCAGTTATTAATAGCCGTAAGGACTTTGCCGCCTGATTTTTTTACTGACCATGAGTCTGGTGTGCTGAAATAATCTTCCATAAAGCCAGTAGCGCAGGCTTGACTTGCCTGCTTGGCTTCGGCGCTACTGCTCACCCCATCTGCTAAGCAAAAGGCAGCGCCCTTGCCGTTAAGCAAGTTGATATTTTCAGGAATAAAGTGAGCCAAAGAATCTTGATTTTCTTCTTTGAGCCCTTTATCTGAACATGAGCCGACGTTAAATTTTAGTTTTGCTGTCATTGTTCACATCTTTTTAAGATCAGTGTACATCTATCATTTGCACAGTACCATCCGGCAGAATTTCAGCCATTTGACCTTTTGGTTCATCCATAAATTGCACGGCAATCAATGTTACTACGGCAGTTACAGCAATAACAAGGAAGAATGTTTGAGCTGACACTAGAGATAAAATAGTTAAGAATGCCACCGCACCTACATTACCATAAGCACCAGCCATGCCTGCAACTTGACCTGTTAAACGACGTTGTACTAATGGCACAACAGCAAATACCGCACCTTCACCAGCTTGGACAAAGAAAGAACATGCCATTGTTGCCAATACTGCAAATACAATTGCCCATTCGGGAGTGATTAGGCTCATTATAAAGTAACCCACTGCCAAGCCTGAAATGCATATGGACAATGTGCGTTTTCGACCCCAGCGATCACTAAACAAGCCGCCGATAGGGCGTGAAACTAAATTCATAAATGCAAAACCAGAAGCCAATAAGCCTGCCTGAACTGCGCTAATTTCAAATGTATCATGAAAAAATAAAGGTAACATCGATACGACTGCTAACTCGGAACCAAAGGTCGCAAGATAAGCCAAATCTAAAATGGCAACTTGTTTAAATTTATAACGGTGAATTTCAGGAACAGGCGTTGTAAAAATAGCCTTATTAACTTGGTAAATATGATAAGCCTGATAACAAAACAGTACAGCTAAACCAATATAAAGAGCTTGAGCAATAGCCGCAGATAATAGGCTTACACCACTCGGCGATAGCTTCCATGTTAATAGTGCTAAAGCAGCATACAAAGGTATATTCATAGCAAGGTATAAAAAGAAATCGCCTTTGCTCGTTACTTCCATTCCACCTGATTTTTTAGGTTTAAAGTAGGTTGAACCTTTTGGCGTATCAGAAACACCATTGTAGTAAATGAATGCATAAACAAGGGCAATTGCACCCGTTAAAGCGACCGCATAACGCCAGCCTTCTTCACCGCCAAACATTAATGCAACCGTCGGTAACGTCATTGCTGCAGCGGCACTACCAAAGTTACCCCAACCACCATAGATACCTTCAGCAAGACCGACTTGTTTTGCTGGGTACCATTCAGAAATCATACGAATACCGATAACAAAGCCAGCACCAACAAAACCTAACATAAACCGAGCTGCTGCTAACTGTTCAAAACTATCCGCCATTGCAAAAAAGAAACAGATAAAGCTAGATATACCTAAAAGCAAAGGGAACATTATTTTAGGGCCATACTTATCCACCAGCATACCCACCACAATACGGGCAGGAATTGTTAGCGCCACATTGAGAATTAAGATAGTTTTAATCTGTTGATCTGTCAGCCCCAATGATTGTTGAATCATTATTAACAAAGGCGCATGGTTAAACCACACTAAAAAGCTGATGAAAAAAGCCATCCAACTTAGGTGAAGGATTTTGGTATTACCGCTAAAGGATAATAGTTTGAGTTTTTGTGCAGACATGAATACTCCTCGAAATAAAAATTGATTATAGGTGCTTAGTACTTAGCACACCCATAGCGAGAATCATGCCAGAGCTAAAATATATGTTAAAACAAAGGGATAACCACAAAATAGGGCTGTCAGGTCGCACCGCTTGGGCGCGATACGTATTTATAGCGCACATAATTGGGGCGAGAGAAAGCGGTGATTAGCTATGAACCATTATTCCCACCACCACAGGTTCTAAATAAATTGTTTTATAAAGTAACTTTGCCTGTTCATTAAATAATTGGCGCTTTGTTGGCTCGGTGATATTTAAGCGTGTTTCCAGCTCATCCAAGCCTGCCCCATGTCCTTGTTGCACAGCTACCCGAAGAGATTCAAAGTTTTCGGTCGCATAATTATTAATAATTTGATATGCCTTCATATGACTAAGGCCATTAATTTTTTTATCAATGCGTTTTACACCATATAAAACAAAAATGACTTCGCTCAAATGGTCTGCCACTAGCTGATTGTTGTTAAAGAGATAATCATAGTCATTGATGAAGCTGTTTATAGCCATATTACGTTGTCGACCTATTATGCTTGCATTATCAAATGCACCCTCAAGTGCAGAGCCGCCACCAAGATGTGTATCGTGACGTATCGCTAAATAATGCTGTGCAACATAAATCTCAACTTTGTTGCGTTTAGCACTATAAAGTGTATTTTCGATAGTTGAGCTAATTATTGCACCCGGAAGCTGTATAGGGGAGGGAAGATGGCTCGCCTCATGACTGCAAGCAGTCAGAAAAATAGTTACAAATAGTAGGTATATGCGAATAATAATGTTCGAGCCTTGGCGTTGCTCTTCCTCCTTTTTATCTTAACGCTTATGGGCACCCGTGTACCATTATCTTTATGGTAATTCTTACATATTTCCTAGTGAAGTATGCTCTAAATTCAAGTAACTATTTTGGGTAACTTAAAATTAAGTGACAGTCAGTTAATCTGGAGTATCCATATTTAAGGTAGGTCGGCTAAATAATAATCAACGACTAAAAATCCAAGACGCGCATTTTTATGATTACGAATAACATGAATAGCTGTCAGTTCAGGCGTTTTTGTATCGTAGCTGATGTAATTTTCCGACAAATTGAAATCCTTATCAGCAAACATTTCTTGCATGTATGGGCGTGAGGCACAATTTCTGCCCAACCTTTCATCATCGAGACCTTTCGAAGTAAGGTTAGCAGTAATTTGTATGCCTGCAGAATTCAAGATATAGAGTGATTTGTAATGAGGTAACTCTTTTTGTAGTTCATTTAATTGATTTTCTAAGGCCTTTCTATCATTAAGTAACCAAGATAATTTAGTGGCACATTTTTCCATTTTTGGTCGAATTAATGCAGAGATTATTTCTCGCTGTTGGTCATCCAGATGAGCGGTTGTACGAAGTGTTTCTGCATCTTTTATTTCTTCTTTAGCATGTTGAATGACTTCGGCCTCATGTGCACGCCCAAAGGTGAAGTACATTAAGATTAACGACACCGATGTCACACCATACAATAAAATAAAGATGCTGGAATTAACGCGGGTAATATCGGTTAATACACCGAAAAGTACAGGTAATAAGAATCCGCCCAGCCCACCTGCTAGACCAACAATACCCGAAGCTACTCCAAAATGTTCAGGAAACTCATCGGCCAATGCTTTAAATACAGATGCCTTACCAAGCCCCCATGCGATGCCTAATGTAAATAAGATGGTTGTGAAAACCCAAATATTGAGCCCAAGATTAAATACCCAGTCTTCTCCAGACATCACTTTAATGGTCATAGCTGTTTGTGGGTAAGCGAGTAAAAACAGACTGACCCAGCTTACCCAAAGTACGCCCCATGTGACAATATAGGCACCATAACGATCAGATAACCAGCCACCAAAGGCGCGTACGATTCCTGATGGAAGTACAAAAATAGTGGCGAGTAGTGCCGCTGTTGTTAGATCGAGGTGATATTCACTGACATAATACTTTGTGATCCACAGTGATACACCCACAAAACCGCCAAAGACTAGTGAATAATATTGGCAATATTTCCAGATCCGAGGATCGCGTATTAGTGCTAATTGATCTTTTACAGACACCTTATTAGCGCTTCGGTGACTTGGATCTTCATAACTGAACATCCAAAAAATGATGATAACGATGATCAGCGCAACAGCATAAATACGAGGCACAGATTGCCAGCCCCATAATACAATCAAACTGGGGGCGAATATTTGGGTTAATGCTGCACCCGCATTTCCTGCACCAAAGATACCCATGGCAAGTCCACGCCGAGCAGGAGGATACCAACGAGCAGTATAAGTGACACCGACTGTAAAGGAGGCACCCGCAATACCCACAAAGAGGCCTAGAACAATAAACTGCCAATACTCAGTTGCGGAGCCCATTAGATATAGGGGAATAATGACGGAGAGCAATAAGATAACAAACACATTACGGCCACCGTAACGATCGGTCAGGATACCAATAGGTAATCGCATTAACGACCCGCTGAGAATAGGCGTAGAAATTAAGAAACCAAATTGAGTATCGCTTAGATCTAATAACTCCTTGATGGGAATGCCGATAATCGAAAAGATCACCCAAATCGCAAAGCAGGCAGAAAAAGCCATCGTACTCATGGCTAACACGGAATTAGCTTGTTTAGAATGAAATTGCATTGCCCATCCTTTTAACGGTCACTTTATTTTGCGGTTGCATACAGTAGTTTTTTTAACTCAGGAATGCATGAACCACAGTTGGTTCCAGCTTTAAGTTGTTTGCCAATATCATCAACTGTTTTTGCATCACCGCAGGCAATGGCTTCTTTAATGGTGTTTTCACCGACACCAAAACAAGCACAAATTAAGGGACC
Source organism: Methylophaga sp. (assembly GCA_026988435.1). Classification (GTDB taxonomy): domain Bacteria; phylum Pseudomonadota; class Gammaproteobacteria; order Nitrosococcales; family Methylophagaceae. Next base: position 25,207 of record JALSLH010000075.1, on the reverse strand, counting down.
AATATCAGGCTGATCGGCACCGGGTTTGCCTGCGAGTAGATTCGTGCGGGCTTCGCTACTTAGTTCTTTTTCTGCAAATAACTGGCTTAACCATGAACGCGTGGGGAGCTCGTGAGTGGGGGCGATAAATATTACGCTTTCAAGTTGATTGTTTTTTATGACGCCTGCCCGATAGCGTCGTGATGTATTATCAGAAAATTCTAACCACTCGCCATCACTGCTCAAGTGTTGTTTTGCCCAAGCAGAGCTATCGTTAATAGCGGTATCACCTGCTAGCTCATAGCGCCAGAATTGTTCACCTTTAATTTGTAACCAATATTGGCAATTAATGCTCGGCAATGGGGTGCGAGAAAGTATAAATCCATGCCAAACAGCTTGATAAGGGCGTATCGATACAGGGGTATGTTTGGACTCAGGCTGGCCTGAAAGTGGGTCAACTACGGGGTTGACCACAGTATCTACCCGTGATGATGAGGCATTTTGCTGATTCCAGTGCATGGGAATAAACACGCTGCCTTGGCGTTGATTGTCGGTAATTTGAACACGTGCTAATACTGAGCCCCATTGGCTTTCAATTAGAGCTAAGGCGCCTTCTATTACCGACCATTTCTTGGCATCAGCGGGGTGAATCTCAACAAATGGTTCGGGAATATGCCCATTTAATTTTGCACTTCGTGCTGTGCGTGTCATGGTGTGCCATTGATCTCTCACCCGCCCCGTATTTAGAATAAGAGGATAGGCTTCGTTAGGCGCATTAACCGGTGAACGAGGCTGAATAGCGATAAATTGCGCTTTACCGCTGGCGGTAAAAAAGCGTTTATCAGTAAATAATCGTTCGGTGCCGTTAGGATTGCGGGCATTGATCGGCCATTGCACTGGTTCAAGTTGATCATATTGTTCATCACTCAATTCGATTAAGCCACTGATATCAAAGTCACGCGCTCCCTTATTTTCATAACCAGATAAAGCGGCATGTTCACGAAAAATTTCGGCCGAGCTGCGATAATCAAATTGTTGTTCGAAGCCTAAGCGTTGCGCGACATGACTGATAATCCACCAGTCTTCTTCTGCTTCGCCCGGGTGAGGCAAAATATTACGTTGCCGAGAAATGCGACGTTCAGAGTTCGTCACCGTGCCACATTTTTCGCCCCATGCGAGCGCGGGCAATAAGATATCGGCGCAGGCGGTGGTATCAGTATTTTGTTCACAATCAGATACCACAACCAGATCACAAGCTTGTAATGCTTCACGCACTTTATCGGCATCAGGCAAGGTGACGACAGGGTTGGTTGCCATGATCCAAATGGCTTTAATTTTGCCACTAGCTACATCATTAAACATGTCGACGGCTTTGGCACCGGCCGATGTGGTCAAGCTGTCTGTGCCCCAAAAACGTGACACTAAATCATGATGCGTCGGATTATCAATATCCATATGAGCGGCAAGTTGGTTGGATAAACCACCCACTTCGCGCCCGCCCATTGCATTAGGTTGACCGGTAATTGAAAAAGGCCCCATAGCGGGTTTGCCAATTCGCCCTGTGGCTAGATGACAATTAATAATACTATTGGAATTATCCGTGCCCGATGAGGATTGATTAACCCCTTGAGAATAGAGCGTGACCACTTTTTCAGTATTAGCGAATAAGTGGAAAAAGGCATTCACATCATCTTGATTCAAACCACAATATTGGGCGACTTGCTCGCTAGTGCCTGATGATTGTTGGGCGGCAGCAATAGCAGCGGTAAAACCATCGGTATGATGTTCAACAAAACCGCTATCAATATGATTATGTTGTTTTAAATAATGTAATAGACCATTAAATAAGGTTGTATCACTACCTGATTTTAGTGGAAGGTGTAGATCAGCAATTTCACACGTAGCCGTTTTGCGAGGGTCAATCACCACTATTTTTAATTCGGGACGATCTTCTTTCGCTTTAACAATGCGTTGGAACACAACGGGGTGGCACCAAGCGGTATTTGAACCTTCAATTACAATAAGGTCGGCTTGCTCTAAATCTTCATAATTGCAAGGCACGGCATCGGCGCCAAAGGCACGTTTATAACCCGCGACAGCAGATGACATGCATAAACGTGAGTTAGTATCAATATTGCCGCTGCCGATAAAGCCTTTCATTAGCTTATTGGCAACATAGTAATCTTCGGTCAATAATTGACCAGACACATAAAATGCCACAGCATCAGGGCCATGCTCATTAATGACTTTTTGGAAGCCATCGGCAACCGCATTTAAGGCATCATCCCAAGAGCTTTGTTGACCGTTAATGTATGGATGAAGCAAGCGCCCTTCAAGATCAACCGTATCTGCTAAGGCAGAACCTTTTGAGCATAATCGTCCAAAATTAGCCGGGTGGGCGCTATCGCCTTTTACGCTTATTGAACCATCCTTATGTGTTGTTGCTAATACACCGCAGCCAACGCCACAATATGGGCAGGTTGTTGATACTGATTGAGTCACAATAATTCCTTATCAACTTGATGCTGGCCAAATAAAATATCTTCACGAATAGCGGCAATATTTTGCTGCTCGTTGAGCAGTGAAAAATACCAATTACCATCAGTGGTATCACCATAAAGCACGGTGCCAATGATTTTATTATCTTTTAATACAATTTTTTTATAAATATGACGTGCCGGATCGCTAAAGACTAAATTTTCGGTATTATCATCACCAATGAAGTCGCCAGCAGAGAATAAATCAATGCCCGTTACTTTTAATTTAGTTGCGGTGGCTGAGCTACTGTATTTAGCTGCACCACTATTGGCAAGGCGGCTAGCACATACTTTTGCTTGCTCATAAAGTGGGGCAACAAGACCAAAAGTTTGGTTGCGATGTTGCACACATTCACCCACAGCATAAATATTAGGGGAATAGCTGCTCATAGTGTCATCAACTAAAACGCCACGTTCGCAGGCAATGCCGGAGTCTTGCGCGAGCTTAATATTCGGACGAACACCGACAGCCATGACCACTAAATCAGCTTCGACCTCGCTGCCATCGTTAAAGCGCACTTTTTCAACACGATCTTTGCCGATGAATTCAGCGGTATCGTGGTGCATTAAAAAATGCATGCCTTTGGCCTGTAGTTCTATCAGCATCAGATCGGAAGCGGCTTGATCCAACTGTTGGTTCATCAATGTGCCACTTCGATGCACCACTGATACGTCCATACCTTGGATCATCAAGCCATTAGCGGCTTCTAGGCCAAGTAAGCCTCCGCCAATGACAATGGCTTTTTTATGTGTTTTGGCCGTTTCGATCATGATGTTGACATCATTGATATCACGAAAGCTAATAACACCTTCTAATTCAATACCGGGAATTGGCAGCATCACTGGATTAGAGCCAGTCGCTAGAATGAGGCGATCGTAATCTGTGGTCATGCCGTCTTCAGCGATAACAGTTTGTTTAGCACGATCAATTTGAGTGATCGTTTTTTCAGTGTGAAGGGCAATGTTATTGTCTTGATACCATTGCAGATCATGAATAAGGATCTCACCAATGGATTTGTCGCCGGCAAGCACAGGTGACAGCATAATACGGTTGTAATTGCCATGAGGCTCGGCACCAAATACGGTAATATCATACTTATCGGGCGCGAGTTTTAGCAACTCATCAATGGTGCGCATGCCGGCCATGCCGTTGCCGATTAGGACTAATTTTTCTTTCATTTGTGTTAGTCAGGAATCAACATTTTACCTTCGGCAACCATCACGGCTTCACCGCCTATTCTTAGCGCTAGCTCAGATTGTTTTTTATGATCCATTTCAATGTTTAGCACGCTGCGTCTATTGGTTTCATCGCCTCGATCAACAGCAAAAGCATGGGTGCCTTGCTGAGTGAAATCAAATGAGCATAAATAAGAAGCAAAAGCAGGCATGGCACTACCGACAGGTGGATCTTCGTGAACCCCGATGTTTGGGCCTAATAAACGTGCATTAAAGTTAGCATCTTTGAATGGTGTTTTGGGCGAGAATAATAAAATTTCTGAAGCGGCTGTTTGCGGTGCAGCCGATTGGCTCCAAGCGTTAAAATTAAACGTTGCTGTTCTAACCGTTTCATAATTCCAAACAGGCACAATCAAATAGGGGAAACCACACGAGACTAATCTTGTAGAATATTTTTTGCTGTCAATATCATCAGGGCTAATAGAAAGGAGTTCTGCTAATTCAGTAGTTGATGGTGTAAATCGATCAATCACAGAAGAGACTTTACGAGCAAATTGTACAAAATTTACTTTACCGTCATTCGCCGACACATTAACTTCAATTTCACCGCTATTTTGCACAAACGTTAGCGATGTGTTGCTATCTGTTAAAGTTAAATCGCCAGATGAAGCTAAGACAAAAGCGGTTGCAATAATAGGGTGACCAGCAAAGTCAATTTCGGTTAACGGTGAAAATATTCGCATTCTTCGTGAGTTGATACTGTTATCTGGGTTTGAAACAAAAACAGTTTCAGATAAATTCATTTCTCTTGCAATCAACGCCATTTGCTTATCGCTTAGCGTATCAGCATTGGGGAAAACGGCTATCTGTGCTCCAGAGAATAGTTGATTAGTAAATACATCAGCAATGAAATAATTTAATGTCATTATTGTTCTCCCGCTAAGTTAACTTCGACACGATCACCTACAATGCGAACGGCATAGGCAGGTATGGTCACGCTGTCATCTTCAAAACATTGTCCAGTTTTCAAGCTGAAATGTTGCTTGTAAAGCGGTGAAGACACCATCGGTTCGCCGTTTAGATCACCAATTAAACCACGAGAAAGCACATGTACTTTACCAAAGGGGTCATAATTATTAATTGCATAAATGGCATTATTGTCGGGCATATAAAAAATAGCCACTTGCTGATCTTCAACTAAAGCGCATACGCCAGAATTAGGCTGGAGATCATTTTTACTACATACATCCTGCCAGCCCATTATACTTTCTCCGCTAATAAGTGTTCACGTTCTTCAATATTGGCAGGACGAATTTGCCCACGCTCTTCAACAAATAAAATATTTTCATCATGTTTGTCGCTGTTGACAAAGTGACGGAAGCGCTTCAGTTTGCTTTCATCTTCAATGGTTGTTTTCCACTCACATTGATAGGTTTCAACAACATGCTCCATTTGTTTTTCTAGTCGGTCACAAATATCCAGTTTATCGTCAATCACGACTGATTTTAGATAATCCAAGCCGCCTTCCATATTTTCCATCCAAACAGAAGTACGTTGCATGCGATCAGCGGTTTGTACATAGAATGTCAGTACGCGATCGATGTATTTAATCAAGGTTTCTTTATCAAGGTTAGTGGCAAATAAATCACCATGACGCGGTTTCATGCCACCATTACCACAGACGTATAAGTTCCAGCCACCTTCAACTGCAATGATACCGATATCTTTACTTTGTGCTTCTGCACATTCACGAGTACAACCCGATACGGCAAATTTAATTTTATGCGGTGCACGTAGACCTTTATAACGATTTTCAAGCTCTACCGCTAGGCCAACGCTATCATCAACACCAAAGCGACACCATGTGCTACCTACGCATGATTTAACGGTACGTAACGATTTACCGTAGGCATGGCCACTTTCAAAACCTGCATCAATTAATTCTTGCCAAATTAAAGGCAGTTGATCAACGCGTGCACCAAATAAATCAACACGCTGACCGCCCGTTACTTTAGTATAAAGGCCATATTTTTTGGCAATTTGACCAATAGCAATAAGACCTTCAGGTGTCACCTCACCCCCTGTCATTCTAGGAACAACAGAATATGTACCATCTTTTTGCATATTGGCTAAGAAAGTATCGTTGGTATCTTGAACGCCGAGATGTTCATTTTGTAAGATATATTCATTCCAATATGACGCTAAGATCGAGCCAACAGCTTGCTTACAAATTTCACAGCCCTGACCGGTGCCATGAGTTTTGATCAGATCAGCAAAGGTTTTAATTTCTTCAACCATGATTAAGTTATATAAATCTTGGCGTGTATAGGCGAAATGTTCACAAATATCGGTATTAACCTCAATACCTGCTTTTTCTAATTCGCAATCAAGCACCGATTTTAATAAAGCAGCACAACCGCCACAGCCGGTTGCCGCTTTCGTTTCATCTTTTAATGCGCCCATGGTGGTGCAGCCAGCTTCAATGGCAGTGCAAATATCACCTTTTGATACATCGTAACAAGAACAAATTTGTGCTGAAGCCGGCAATGCATCTGGGCCAAGACCTACCGATTCATCTGAGCGAGAAGGTAAAATTAATGAATCAGGGTTTTCTGGCAACTCAATATTGCTTGCATAATATTGCGATAAGGTTGGGTAGCCAGAAGCATCACCCACTAATACCGCGCCTAATAATTGTTTATTGTCGGCACTAACGACAAGGCGTTTATAGATACCATCAACGCCATTTTGATAGGTATAAACTAAGGAGTTTGGCGTTTTAGCATGTGCATCACCAATGCTGGCAACGTCTACGCCATTTAATTTTAACTTGGTGCTCATATCAGAACCCGTAAACGCGGTTTCGTCACCTGCTAAATGCGCCACCACAGTACGCGCCATAGCGTAACCAGGGGCCACTAAACCAAAAATTTGTTCATTCCATGACGCACATTCGCCAATGGCATAAATGTCTTCATCAGAGCTTAAGCATTGATCATTAATGGCAACGCCACCACGCCCGCCGATTTCTAAACCACAGTCTGCAGCAATTTCATAACGGGGACGAATGCCAGCAGAATACAAAATGACATCTGTTTCAAGCTCACCACCGTCAGCGAATACCATTTTATGTTTAAGTTTGTCGCCATCGACAATTTTTATTGTATTTTTGTTCGTTAAAACATTAACACCTAAATCTTCAATTTTTTGTTTTAATAAATCTGCGCCGCCATCATCGAGTTGCGCTTCCATCAAACGAGGCCCAAACTGAACAACATGCGTTTCAAGCTTAAGATCTTGTAATGCTTTAGCCGCTTCAAGGCCTAATAAACCACCGCCGACAACCACACCGACTTTTGATTTAGTAGCTGCTACTTTCATTTCATCGAGATCGGCAATAGTACGATAAGGAATGCACTGATCACGGTCGTTTCCGGGAATGGGGGGAACAAATGCAGTTGAACCGGTCGCTAAAACCAATTTGTCATAATGAATGGTCACACCTTTATCAGACACGACAGTTTTAGCCGCTCGGTCAATAGTGTTCGCTTTATCACCCATATGAATGGTGATGTCATTGTCTTCAAAAAAGCCAAGCTCTACCAATGATAAGTCATCAGCAGATTTACCCGCGAAATATTCGCTTAAATGAACACGATCATAGGCGGGAATAGGCTCTTCACAAAAAGTGACGACATTATAATTTTCTTTAATATCGCTGGCCATTAGACTGACCAAGAAGTTATGGCCGACCATACCGTTACCAATAACGACGAGTGTTTGTTTGTTGCTCATAAATGCCTCGATGTAACTATCTTTTAATTCTAATAGTGAGAAATTGCACGGTCTGTGCCAAGTTTAAATATTTTATATTAATAATGATTTTTTGATGTGAGCAGGGGGAGTTTATTTGTTGGAAGATGAAAATTATACTAGCTAGACCATTGAAAAACAATTGGTATGAGGGTTATTGACTACATTGAGAAGTGGATAGTTAAATGAGAATAGACCTAATATAATCATGCGCGTGGAAAGTTCATTTCGCACTAAATTGGGGCATAGCAGTTTATTATGCACCAGCAATGAAAAAGGGCGTAGCTGATAATAGCTACGCCCTTATATCAAACAGATAAGATGTTATTTTTATCTATCAGTGAATTCTGGATAGGCTTCCAGACCACATTCACTAAGATCAACACCTTCATCTTCTTCTTCAGCGCTAACGCGAATACCCATCACCATTTTAAGTACGAACCAAGTTGCAAAACTTGCTCCAAATACCCAAACAAAGATAGTCGCAGCACCTACTAATTGTCCTACGAAAGTTGCATCACCGTTAGTTAATGGCACGGCTAACAGCCCCCATAAACCAACCACACCATGAACAGAAATAGCACCTACTGGATCATCCAGTTTTAGCTTGTCTAATGTCACGATAGAGAACACAACGATTACACCACCAACAGCACCAATAATTGTTGCCATTAGAGGTGTTGGTGTATCAGGCCCGGCAGTAATGGCAACAAGGCCGGCTAATGCACCATTTAAAATCATGGTTAAGTCAGCTTTACCAAATAACATTTTTGCAGCAAATAATGCCGCAATAACACCACCGGCAGCAGCAGCGTTAGTATTTAAAAATACCATCGCAACAGCATTGGCGCTCGCCATATCACCTAGTTTTAAAACTGAACCACCGTTAAAGCCGAACCAGCCCATCCATAAGATGAAGGTACCTAAAGTCGCTAAAGGTAAGTTAGCACCAGGAATTGGACGAACAGAACCGTCAGGACCATATTTTCCACGACGTGCACCTAATAAGATAACACCTGCTAATGCAGCTGCCGCACCGGCCATATGTACGATACCTGAACCTGCAAAATCAAGGAAACCGAAGTCATCACCAAGATTGTACATGCCAAATACGTCGCCACCGCCCCATGTCCAGTTACCTTCTAATGGGTAAATAAATGCGGTCATTACAATAGCAAATGCAGCAAATGCCCATAGCTTCATACGCTCAGCAACCGCACCTGAAACAATCGACATCGCTGTAGCAACAAATACTACTTGGAAGAAGAAGTCAGAAGCAGCAGAATATACAGAGCCACCATCAAAACCAGCCTCTTTAGATGCTGCTAAGGCATCCGCTGTTAATGTATCACCACCGGCGATACCATCTAAGAGGAAGCCGCCACCATACATAATGTCATAACCAATAACTAGATATGCTGTACAGGCAATAGCAAATAATAAAACGTTTTTTGTTAAAATCTCAGCTGTGTTTTTTGCACGCACTAAACCGGCTTCTAACATTGAGAAGCCAGCCGCCATCCACATAACCAACGCACCCATTACTAAGAAGTAAAAGGTATCGATAGCATATTGCAGTTCGAAGATTTGATTTGTTACATTTTCCATTCTAAATTACTCCCCAAACTTAAAGCGCTTCAGGACCGGTTTCGCCTGTGCGAATCCGAACCACTTGCTCTAATGGATAAACGAAAATTTTGCCATCACCGATTTTGCCAGTGTTAGCGCCTTTAATGATTGCCTCAGTGACTTTTTCTACCAAGTCATCGTCAACCGCGATATCTAGTTTTAATTTCGGTAAGAAATCAACTACATATTCCGCGCCACGATAAAGCTCAGTATGCCCTTTTTGGCGACCAAAACCTTTTACTTCTGAAACGGTCATGCCTTGCACACCGATTTCAGAAAGTGATTCACGTACATCATCAAGCTTAAACGGCTTGATTATCGCTACTACTTGTTTCATAAGTTTTTCCTTCAAAAAAAGTGGCCACCCGAGAGAGCTGGGTGGCCAGTTGAGGAGTTTTACATTGATTTAGAGATTGTGAAGACTAAACGGCTATCAGTTAGGCTATCACTATATATTTTTTCAGCATCGCTATCAGAGTCGATATAGGTTAGATCCCAACCAAAACCAGCAAGCTCTTTAGAGATACCAATATGATAGTCAGTAGCACTATCAGGATTTCCAGCGCCATATACTTTTTTGTCATAGTCGTAATAGCCAACACCAGCGCTTAGAGCAATATCCATAGGAAGATCGTAATCAAATCCTAATGTGTAATAAATTCCCTTTTCACTTGAATCATATACATTATTTGAATAGTTAATGCTGGCGCTAAAGAAGCTATAGCCTGCAGAAACATGATATTCATTCCAATCATAATTTTCGCCAGCATAGTAATAACGAAGTGCGCCAACATCGTAACTAAAGCCGGATTCGCCAATATCACCACCAAAACCTGCATAAAGATCAATTTCAGAGCTAGCATTATCACCAAACTCTACATTAGATGCCCATGTTCCGATATAAAAACCACTGCTATGAGCATAGTCGAAGCTACCTGAGATTGCAGGATCATTCGTTGTTTGAGAATAACCACGCCACATGTAGTCGGTACCTAATGCAACACTAGCGCTTGTTGAATGTGCGCCATCTTCGCTTTCCCATGCCATTGCTGCTGATGAAGCGGCAAGTAATGTGCTAGCAGCTAATAATGCTGATAATTTGTTCAATTTCATTTGAGTTACTCCTCGTAACATTTATAATAAATACAGTTATGATTGCTTCGTGTTGTTTTAATGCAACATCTTGTATGCAATCAGCAACAGGATACGTATAGCAAAAATCATTCCATGACAGAGTTCACATAAAAATCAATGCATTAGCATCGGGATATGACAAAAAAACCACTTTTACGCACTAAGGTGGTGCATTAAAGTGTCTTTTGCACTGTAAGAGTGCGTAGAAGTTATTTGTTTATTTGGCTTTGCGCTTGTGTATTATATGTTTCATAAATTATTTTTAGGGTGATATATGGTTTATCCAACAATTGATCCAGTAGCATTATCTCTCGGGCCATTACAAATTCATTGGTATGGTTTGATGTATCTTTTTGGCTTTGCAGGTGCGTGGTGGCTGGGCCGCGTACGTGCTGAGCGTTACGGCTGGACGGCTGAGCAAGTAGAAGATTTATTATTCTATGGGGCGATAGGAGTGATTGTTGGTGGCCGTTTGGGATCCGTCATATTTTATGACTTGTCTGACACTCTGGCACATCCTTTGAATGTATTTAAGGTCTGGCAAGGTGGGATGTCATTTCATGGCGGCTTGCTAGGAGTGCTGACCGCATTTTGGTTTTTTGCTAGAAAGACAGGAAAATCCTATTTTACGATAAGTGACTTTATTGCCCCGATGGTACCGATAGGCTTGTTTTTCGGTCGAATTGGTAACTTTATAAATGGTGAATTATGGGGCAAGGTCAGCGATGTGCCTTGGGCAATGGTATTTCCTACCGGCGGCTCGGCGGCTCGGCATCCTTCACAGCTTTATGAAGCGGGCTTAGAAGGCTTAGTTTTATTTATTATGTTATGGTGGTATTCAGCTGCACCCAAACCACTTGGCGCCGTGTCGGGTTTGTTTTTACTAGGATATGGCGTATTTAGATTTTTGATTGAATTTGTACGAATACCTGATCAACAGTTAGGTTACTTGGCCCTAGATTGGTTAACGATGGGGCAAATTTTATCGCTGCCAATGATTATTGTAGGAATAATTATTTTTATGAAATCATTGCGCCGTAAAAGACTGAATTAACATAGCACATCAGTTGCCATTCAGCTGAGGTTCAGTTTCAAAATGTTAAGATGTATTAAGTAAGGACAAAAATTAAGGAAAGAAATGGGATTTTCATCGAGAACGCTCTTAAATTTGCAACGGTTATCTCGTGTTGTAAAAAAAGAATCACAGATCGCAATATCAATTCGCAACGCAGGCGGTATCAGTGATCTGTTAAGACGTGCAGCAATTGAAAATCACAACCCAGCCATTATTGATGCATATAATAATTTTGTTGCTATTCTGACAGAGCAAGATAAATCGGAACTGACTATTTATAATGTGCCAGAATTATCAGGATCTAGCAGTGTTATTCGAACTGCTGAATCAAATGACAATAAGGCTTCCTCGCAACACCGAACAAGGTCTTATGATCGAAGACAAAGAGCGATTCATGTTGGTCATGATAGAAGAAAAAAAGCGACAACGTATCGTGGCGTGACATCTAAGCTTGATAGAAGGCAAAATAATCTACCTTACTCTGGCCCAGATAGAAGAGGGCGAGGCGAGAGTCAAAATCTAGATGAAAATAAATCGACACATACTAAATCAGGCGAGCCTAAAGGTAAACGAACAGGTATGTATCGAGGCCAAAAAATTGATTTCGATGATGAAAGCTAGTGGCTAAGAATAACCGACCAAACGGCAATGGCAATAAAAATACTCAGTAATACGGCAAAAGAACCATAATCCTTAGATCTACCTGACAAAGTGTGGTGCTCAGTGCCGACACGATCAACAATGCATTCAATAGCGGAGTTGAGTACTTCAACAATCAGAATGAACACTAAACTGACAATCATGGCTAGACGTTCATAGCTTGAAACATCTAAGAAAAAGCTGAGGCCGCCGAAAAATAAGAGTCCGACAAATTCTTGCTGAAAAGCCGCTTCATTAGCTAGTGCGCTGCGAAAGCCTTTCCAAGAATACAGACCTGCATACAAAATTCGCTTAATACCGGTGTTTTTTTCCATTATTATCTCTCTGCGATAAATTTTTGTGCAAACTATAGCACGGTTAAAGTAAGAATTTAGGTTCAAAAAATACGGACATGTTAAAATCGCCACTTAAAAATTAAGATATGAGCATGATTACATTATGAATTATCAAGATCATTACGATGTGATAGTCGTGGGGGGCGGGCATGCAGGCACAGAAGCAGCCTTAGCTTCTGCTCGCCAAGGTGTAAAAACGTTATTGCTGACTCAAAATATCGAAACATTAGGTCAAATGAGCTGTAACCCAGCAATTGGAGGCATTGGTAAGGGGCATTTGGTTAAAGAAATTGATGCGCTAGGCGGTATTATGGCGCAGGCAGCTGATCGCGGTGGTATTCAGTTTCGTATTTTAAACGCCAGCAAAGGCCCAGCCGTTCGGGCAACCCGCGCCCAAGCTGATAGGGTTCGTTATAAAGCAGCGGTTCGCGAGTATTTAGAATCACAAGAAAACTTATTTTTATTTCAGCAAACAGTTGATGACTTAGTTGTTGAAAATGATCGGGTTGTTGGTGTAGTGACGCAAGCAGGTTTACGGTTTTCTGCAAAAGCAGTGGTGATAACGGTTGGCACATTCTTAGGCGGTTTAATTCATATTGGAATGGAAAATCATCAAGGCGGTCGAGCGGGTGATCCCGCATCTATTGCACTTGCACAGCGCTTGCGAGCTTTGCCATTTCGGGTTGATCGCTTAAAAACAGGCACGCCGCCGCGTATTGCCACCGATAGCATTGATTTTTCTGACTTGGCTGAACAACCGGGTGATACGCCGACACCGATATTTTCATTTTTAGGATCGCGCTCTGATCATCCTGAGCAAATCTCGTGTTACATAACGCATACTAATGAAAATACCCATGAAATCATTCGTAACAATCTTGATCGCTCACCAATGTATAGCGGTGAAATTGAAGGTATTGGTCCACGTTATTGCCCATCAATTGAAGATAAAGTGGTGCGTTTTGCCGATAGGGCATCGCATCAAATATTTCTTGAACCTGAGGGTTTGAATTGCGGCGAAGTATATCCCAACGGTATTTCGACTAGCTTACCGTTTGATGTGCAATATGACATTGTACGATCAATGAAAGGGCTAGAAAATGCCCATATTACGCGCCCGGGTTATGCGATTGAATACGATTATTTCGACCCGCGTGATTTGCAGCCATGGTTAGAAACCAAACATATGGCGGGTTTATTCTTTGCAGGCCAAATCAATGGTACCACTGGTTATGAAGAAGCGGCGGCGCAAGGTTTAATCGCGGGCTTAAATGCCGGTTTGCAAGTGCGAGGATTAGAACAATGGTGTCCGCGGCGTGATGAAGCATATATTGGCGTGATGATTGATGATTTAATCACCTTAGGCACGCAAGAACCATATCGCATGTTCACTAGTCGTGCAGAATATCGTTTGTTATTACGTGAAGATAATGCCGATAGTCGTTTAACGCCAAAAGGGCGAGAGTTAGGCCTTGTTAATGATGATCGCTGGGTGATTTTTACTGCAAAACAAGAAGCCGTAGAAAAGGAAACAGCGCGCTTAAATGCATATAAATTTAGCCCCGAAAAGATTGATCAAACCTTAGCCAAAGAAATATTAGGCGAACCCTTAAATAAAGTAGGATCGGGCATAGAGTTATTACGCCGGCCAGAAGTGGATTATGCTGGGCTGTTAACGTTAATGGGCGAACAAACACAACTGGCGGAAGATGTATCTGAACAAGTTGTGATTCAAACTAAATATGCCGGTTATATAGATCGCCAAAAACTTGAAATTGAACGGCTACAGCGACACGAAACAACCGCCTTGCCAGATGAATTAGATTATAAAGATGTTCGTGGTTTATCAAATGAAGTACGTGAAAAACTAGCGCAAGCTCGGCCTAATAGCTTGGGGCAGGCGGCACGCATTTCAGGAGTCACCCCTGCGGCAATTTCATTATTATTAGTGCATTTAAAACGTAGCGATCAACAGGATAAACAAGCGAATGGATGAAGGCTTGCTACAACGATTACAACAAGGTTGTGCTGAGCTAAAACTGACATTATCGCAGGCGCAAATAGCAACGTTAGTTCGCTATGTTCAATTATTAGATAAATGGAATAAAGTTTATAACCTAACATCAGTGCGTGATCCGATTGATATGATTAGTCGTCATCTATTAGATAGCTTGGCCATCTTGCCTTATGTCTCAGGTGACTCATTATTAGATGTCGGCACCGGCGCTGGTTTGCCCGGTATCCCACTGGCAATAGCACAACCCGAATTAGCGGTGACGTTATTAGATAGTAACTCTAAAAAAACACGTTTTTTACAGCAAGCTAAAGCGGAATTAGCATTGGATAACATAAGGGTGGTTCATGCGCGCATCGAGCAGGCAGAATTGCCTAAATATGCCATGGTAACCGCCCGTGCTTTTGCAAAAATTGACGAGATCATTGATTTAGCTGGCAGACATTGCGATGATGCGGGTTCATTATTATTAATGAAAGGTACAAAGCCGGAAGATGAACTGCCTAATATTATGGGCGAATTCAAGCTACAGCAAGTAGTCTCTTTGGATGTTCCGGGCTGTGCTGGACAACGACACCTAGTGTGTCTGCTTAAAACTTAAGGCTAAATAAATGGGTAATATTTACGCAGTAACAAATCAAAAAGGCGGGGTGGGCAAAACGACCACTACCGTTAATTTGGCTGCTTCGCTGGCAGAGAATGGCAAAAAAGTATTGTTAATTGATCTTGATCCTCAAGGCAATGCAACAACAGGCTGTGGAGTGGATAAAGAGTCACTTGAAACTAGCAGTTATGATGTGATTATGACAACATCAACAGCCGCTGATGCGATTATTAGCCCTGAAGAGTTATCTTTTGATGTTATGCCCACTAATGCGGATCTGACCGCGGCTGAAATTCAGTTAATTGACGTTAAATTACGTGAACATCGTTTGCGTGTCGCCTTAGAATCAACACGTGATCGTTATGATTATATTTTAATAGACTGTCCGCCTTCATTAAGCATGTTGACGGTAAATGCATTGGTGGCTGCTAAAGGCGTGATTATCCCAATCCAATGTGAATATTACGCGTTAGAGGGCTTATCTTCATTGCTAAAAACGATTGAGCGAATCAAGCAGCGCGCCAATCCTAGCTTAGAAATAACGGGCCTTGTGCGCACCATGTTTGATACGCGGAATAATTTGGCGAATGATGTCTCGCGGCAACTGATTACCCATTTTGGTAATAAAGTATTTCACACTATGATTCCAAGAAATGTTCGTTTAGCGGAAGCGCCAAGCCATGGTATACCGATAGTCAAATATGATCGATCATCGCGTGGTTCGTTGGCACATATGGCATTAGCAAGTGAGTTTGTACGCCGTGAAAATAAGTAACCCCGTCATTCCGGTAAGCTTACCCAGTCAAGCTGAGCACAAGCTTAGCCGGAATCTATTTGGAATAAGGAAGAATAAATGGTCGGCAAAAAAAGAGGTTTAGGGCGAGGTTTAGACGCACTGCTTGCGGATGTGCAGCACGAAGATGACAGTCTAGATGATAGCCTGCAACATTTTCCATTAGATATGGTTCAGCCAGGAAAATATCAACCACGTATTGATATGGCAGAAGACTCGCTGGAAGATTTAGCCGATTCCATCCGCTCACAAGGCGTGGTTCAACCCATTGTGGTGCGATCTATTGATGGTGGCCATTACGAAATAATTGCCGGCGAGCGTCGCTGGCGAGCATCTAAATTAGCGGGCCTAGACACGATTCCTGCGATAGTGCGAGAAGTGTCTGACCGCAGTGCTATCGCCATGGCGCTAATTGAAAATATTCAGCGTGAAAACCTAAATCCGATGGAAGAAGCCAATGCCTTGCATCGTCTGCGTGAAGAGTTTGATCTCACACATCAAGAAGCGGCCGAGGCCGTAGGGCGATCACGCGCGGCGGTCTCAAACTTATTACGTTTGCGTAACCTAAACGAAGATGTAAAACGATTGCTCGAAAATGGCGATCTTGAAATGGGTCATGCCCGTGCATTATTAGCATTAGAAGGCGAGGCTCAATCAAAAGCAGCCAGTGATATTGTTGAAAAAGGGCTGTCAGTAAGAGAAACAGAACAGTTAATAAGGCGATTATCAAAACCTAAAAAAGAAAAACTACATCAATCTGATGCCATGCAAGAAGAATTAAATACTATAGAAAAGCTTATTAGTGACAAATTAGGCAGCCGGTTTGTACTTAAACACAGTGCTAGTGGCAAAGGTAAATTAGTAATTGATTATTCGGATGTGGCAGATTTAAGAGAAATTATTAAACGGATTTCATAAAAGGTCATAAATTACAATGTATAGTGAAGAGGATTTAAGCTCCGCAATAGATGCCGGAGTGATAACCAAGGATACCGCACAAGCCTTTAGAGAGCATATCGCCAACAACAGAACTTCACCGATTGTAGATGAAGAGCATTTTCGATTAATCACCGGTTTCAACGATATATTTGTTGTTATTGCCTGTTTTTTACTGCTTGTTTCAGTGTCATGGATCGCACGATCTATTCATCCTTTTTTAGGCGGTATGGCCCAAGCAGCTACAGCTTGGGGGCTTGCTGAGTTTTTCACCCTAAAGCGGCGAATGGCGTTACCTTCAATCGTTTTATTACTGGCATTTGTTGGCGGTGTTTTTGTTGCTGGCTTGGCAGCGTGTCAAAATAGTGGATGGAGCAGTGAGCTACAAACAGGTGTGGTATCAGCGATTGCAGCGATTGCAGCATGGCTCCACTGGCAACGATTTAAAGTGCCGATTACAGTAGCAGCAGGTATCGCCACCGTAGTTGCAAGCATCATGTTTTTATTGTTTGGTCTGGTGTCAGAGACACGAGAGTGGATGATACCGATTATCTTTATTGCTGGCGTAATCGTTTTTTTGCTAGCAATGAAATGGGATTCATCAGATATACAGCGTCAAACTCGGCGTTCAGATGTGGCCTTTTGGCTTCATCTTGTTGCCGCACCACTGATTGTACATCCGATATTTGCACTATTAAATGTGTTCGATAATGCGATTGGGTTATGGCAGGCGGTCTTGGTTACGCTTTTATACATTGTTATTGCTATTATCTCGGTTTCTATTGACCGTAGAGCGCTGATGGTTTCAGCATTAATTTATGTGCTTTATGCTTTTAACACTATCTTAGAACAATATGGTGTCGTCAGTCTGGGCTTTGCTTTTGCCGCATTAAGTATTGGATCGGGTTTGTTAATACTGTCTGCTTTTTGGCATGATTGTCGAACCTTTATTGTGCAACACTATCCCTTACAAATCCAACAACGCTTGCCATCGTTAAGATGAGTTCAGTGCTGAATAAATAAAAAAGCCGTGATGGGAAATCACCACGGCTTTTTATTATCAGATGATTTTACTGTTGCGACTATTAAGCTGTAGTGCTTGAAACTTTACGACGTAAACCTAAGAAGCCTAATAACGCCGGTGCAAATAAGAATAATGCTGCTGGTATAGGTACGGCTGAAACAGTGATGACGCGGATCCAGTCACCAGGTTCAGTAACATGCATTCCTAGTTTTAAGAAATTACTAGAATAATTAGCGAAATCACCACCACCTTCGAGCCCTAGGTTTTTGAACCATTGTTGCGAACCAATAGGATCGTGATCAGTAACCTCTTGAAAATATTTTCCATAGGCAAATAAATCGTTGGTTGCCGCCATATCTTTACCCAAGGAGTCTGTCATTACACCAAGAACATCGCCACTAAATTCCCACGTGGCTTTTTTAGTGACATCTGTCTTTCCTTTTGAATTCAAAAAGATAAGGTGGCTGTCCACTTTTGTGCCTTTAGCGATTGTTCCGCCTCTGATCTTAATTGTGCGATCTAAAGTAACACCTTGAGCTTCGTTAAATCCAAATTGATAGTACTTATTCTGATAGCGACTTAGCACAGAGTCTTCTTGTACACTGGGGGGGTTAACTATTTTACCTTGGCTTGAAACACTAACAAGCGCCGCTTGTGCTTGCACCGACAATAATAATGCCGATAATAAAAGTATAAATTTTTTCATAACATCTTCCTCATTAAGAAAATGCAACCCAGCCATCTTTAATTAGAGTTAAAGACCTGTAGCTTTCCGTAACTTGGTTCGCACCAAGGTTGGCCATAAATTTAAAAATGCAAAATTGCATAATAATTACACCATAAATATAGCGGCTTAAGAACCCCCGAAAAAGGGGGGTAAGGCTATATAAATAAGGCAGCTACAAGGTTTACTCCGATCTGGTTATCATGTCTATTGTACTAAGGTACTAGAAGATGGCGGTAAAGAAATAATTAATAATTTCAATTGACCAATCATAGCTATCATCCGTATAATTAAATGCTTTGCAGAAGCAGAAATTGAAAATCCAGTGAAAAATGACCGTCGATTACGGCTTCAACCGATTAATAATCTTTTGAAACGACAATGTATCACGCTGGTAGGAATAGTTTTAATCCTCCTTTGGTGGCAAGGAAGTAGCGCGGCGATGGCCTGTTTTTTTGGTGGCTCAATCGCAATCGCTAACACGCTGTTACAAAGGTGGCATTTGATTGCTTCGGTAGAATACGCCAAATCAGATGCAGGAAAGAATTTACGGAAAGCTTATAGTTGTGTAACACAACGATGGATATTAACCATCGTAATGTTTGTGGTTGGATTTGCAGTGTTGAAGTTTTTACCGCTGCCATTGATGGCTGGGTTTATTGTGACGCAACTGGCTTTGTTATTTGGAATCAAGAACCAGGCTTAACGAAAAATATGGCTAGTGAAACACTTACTTCCTCAGAATATATAAGACACCATTTACAAAACCTAACTTTTGGTCAGCACCATGACGGATCGTGGGGTTTGGCACATGATGCGGCTGAAGCTGCAGATATGGGTTTTTGGGCAATCAATGTAGACAGCATGGCAATGACGCTTATCTTAGGCGGCTTGCTAATGTGGTTTTTCCGCAGTGTAGCCAAAAAAGTAGAGGCTGGCGTGCCATCAGGTGCTCAAAACTTTGCTGAATGGGTTATTGATTTTATAAACGACAGCGTTCGCGGTTCGTTTACGGCTAAAAACGATGTGGTTGCACCACTGGCGTTTACCATCTTCCTTTGGGTGTTCTTAATGAACTTGATGGATTTATTGCCTATTGATTTAGTGCCTGAAATTGCAAAATTTATTGGTTCAAATGTATTTGGCATGGATCCTCATGCGGTCTTCTTCAAGGTTGTACCTTCAACCGATCCTAATGTTACCTTTGGTATGGCGTTTGGCGTGTTTGCATTAGTGATGTATTACACAATAAAAATTAAAGGCGTTGGCGGTTTTATGGGCGAGTTAACACTGCAGCCGTTTGAGTCTAAAAATATTGTCTTAAAAATCTTATTTATTCCAATTAACTTTGTATTAGAGTTTGTATCGTTAATTGCGAAACCTATTTCATTATCATTACGGTTGTTCGGTAACATGTATGCCGGTGAAATGATATTTATCCTGATTGCAATCATGTTCAGTGCGGGTGCTGCTTTAGCTGCATTCGGTGGCTTATTGCAGGTAGGTTGGGCTATTTTCCATATTTTAATTATTACATTGCAAGCGTTCATCTTTATGACGTTGACCATTGTATATTTAGATATGGCGCATAACGAACACTAGTATATTTTATAAATCACTAAATTTTTACTTTAAAATCGTAGGAGAAAAAAGATGGAATCAGCATTACTTTATATTGCAGGCGCATTAATGATGGGTTTAGGCGCTTTGGGTGCCGCTGTAGGTATCGGTATTTTAGGCGGTCGCTTTTTAGAAGGCGCAGCACGTCAACCAGAATTAATCCCAATGCTTCGCACACAATTCTTCATCGTTATGGGTCTTGTTGATGCGGTACCAATGATTGCTGTTGGTTTAGCAATGTACATTCTGTTTGCGGTTGCATAAATCTAGTCTGTTTATTTTTAGACTATATTTGCACATAAAGAGGTACAAACATGAATCTTAATGCAACCATTATTGGACAAATGATAGCCTTTGCTATTTTTGTCGCATTTTGCATGAAGTATGTATGGCCACCAATCATGGCTGCTTTAGACGAACGCACTAAGAAAATTGCGGACGGTCTTGCAGCTGCAGAACGTGGTAGACATGAACAAGAATTAGCTGAAAAGCGTTCACAACAAGTTATTCACGAAGCGAAAGACCAAGCGAATGAAATTATTTCACAAGCTCAACGTCGCGGAAATGAAATTGTTGACGAGTCGAAAGACACAGCACGTGTTGAAGGCGAGCGTATTTTGATTTCTGCTCAAGCTGAAATAGAGCAAGAAGCCAATAAAGCGAAAGATGAACTTCGTACACAGGTAGGAAGTATCGCTCTAGCGGGCGCTGAAAAAATTCTTGGGCGTGAGATTGATAAAAAATCACATACTGCTTTGTTAGAAGAATTGGTAAGCCGGATCTAAGGGGGCAATAGAATGGCTGAAGCAATTACTATCGCTCGTCCGTATGCACATGCCATATTTGGCATTGCAGATGACAAAGGCGAATTGAAAGCATGGTCTGAGTTACTTACGGTTTTAGCGCAGTGTGTAGCGCAACCAGAAGTACAGTCTATTATTAGTAGCCCAGCAGATAGTGATGAGCAGGTGATTGGCCTGTTAGCTAATGTGTCAGGCAAATTAATGACCGATGATGCGAATAATTTTCTAGCTGTATTGGCAGAAAATAATCGTCTTCAATTGTTAGCTGATATCGCTGTAATTTATGAAGAATTACGCGAAGAAGCTGAGCAAATGATTACAGCAGATGTAACATCTGCATTAAAACTCACCGTAAAACAAGAAAAGGATATTTCAGCGGCGTTGAAAAAACGTTTAGGCCGAGATGTCACCTTGAATACAAGTGTTGATAAAACCTTGTTGGGCGGTGCGATTATTCGAGCAGGAGATACCATCATTGATGGATCTGCCTTGGGAAAATTGAACAGACTAGCTAATGCCATTGGCTAATAGCTTGTTATAGAGGAAACAAAGATGCAACTGAATTCAGCAGAAATCAGTGACCTGATCAAAAAGCAAATTGAAAGCTTTGATGGGGCAACTGAAGCACGCACAGAAGGTACGGTAGTCGGAATTACTGACGGTATCATTCGTGTTCATGGTTTGGCCGACGTAATGGCAGGGGAAATGCTTGAATTCCCAGGCAATACCTTTGGTATGGCGTTAAACTTAGAACGTGATTCTGTAGGTGCTGTAGTATTAGGTCCATACACACATATTTCAGAAGGTGACAGTGTTAAATGTACTGGCCGTATTTTGGAAGTGCCAGTAGGTGAAGCTCTTTTAGGTCGTGTTGTTGACGCATTAGGTCAGCCAATTGATGGTAAAGGCGATATTGCTACTACAGAAACATCTCCTATCGAAAAAGTTGCTCCAGGCGTTATCTCACGTCAATCAGTTGACCAACCACTTCAAACTGGTTTGAAATCTGTTGATGCAATGATTCCTGTTGGTCGTGGCCAGCGTGAGTTAATCATCGGTGACAGACAAACGGGTAAAACGGCTATCGCTGTTGATACCATCATCAATCAAAAAGGCACCGGCGTTAAATGTGTGTACGTTGCGATTGGTCAAAAAGCATCTTCAATTGCGAACGTTGTTCGTAAATTAGAAGAGCATGGCGCACTTGAATTTACAACAATTGTTGCTGCTGCCGCATCTGATGCTGCTGCACTACAATTTATCGCACCTTACTCAGGTTGTACAATGGGTGAGTACTACCGTGATAAAGGTGAAGATGCATTAATCATTTATGATGATTTGACTAAACAAGCTTGGGCTTACCGTCAAGTATCATTATTATTACGTCGTCCACCAGGTCGTGAAGCGTACCCAGGTGATGTTTTCTACATCCACTCTCGTTTATTAGAGCGTGCATCACGTGTTAGTGCTGACTATGTAGAAAAAATGACTGACGGCAAAGTGAAAGGTCAAACAGGTTCATTAACTGCTTTGCCAATCATTGAAACACAAGCTGGTGACGTATCTGCATTTGTACCAACCAATGTAATTTCGATTACGGATGGTCAGATCTTCTTAGAAACTGATTTATTTAACTCAGGTATTCGCCCTGCGATTAACGCTGGTTTATCAGTATCACGTGTAGGTGGTGCAGCTCAAACTAAAATCGTTAAGAAATTAGGTGGTGGTACACGTCTTGATTTGGCTCAATATCGTGAATTGGCCGCCTTTGCTCAATTTGCCTCTGATTTAGATGAAGCAACTCGTAACCAAATTCAACGTGGTCAACGTGTAACAGAGTTAATGAAGCAGCCACAATATCAGCCATTATCAATTGCTGAAATGTCGGTATCATTATTTGCAGCTAACGAAGGTTTCATCGATGATGTTGAAGTGGAGAAAGTGGGTGATTTCGAAGCAGCTTTATTGTCGTATATGAATTCAAATCAAGCTGATTTGATGGATAAGATTAATCAATCAGGTGGTTTTGATAAAGATATTTCGGGTGCAATGACATCTGCGATTGAAAGTTTCAAAACAACTGGTAGTTGGTAATCGGAGCGTAAGCAATGGCTAGCGGCAAAGAGATACGGACTCAGATAGCAAGCATCAAAAACACGCAGAAAATAACGCGTGCGATGGAGATGGTTGCTGCGAGTAAAATGCGTAAAGCTCAAGAGCGTATGGCGGCAACACGTCCTTACTCAGATAAGATCCATAATGTCATCAAACATTTGGCTTATGCACACCCTGAATACAAACATGTGTATTTGCAAGATCGTACAGAAGAAAAGCGTGTTGGTTACATCATAGTTTCATCTGATCGTGGTTTATGTGGTGGCTTGAATAATAACTTATTCAAAACGGCGTTAACTGAGATTTCTGCAAAGATTGATAAAGGTTTAGAGGTTGATGTTTGCACTATCGGTCAAAAAGCAGCAGGCTTTTTTAGCCGCCTGCCGGTGAATCATGCGGGACAAGCCGTTCAGTTAGGTGATGCACCTCGACCACATGAGTTAGTTGGCGCTGTGAAAGTAATGTTAGATGCTTATGATGAAGGCACAATTGATAGCTTGTATCTTGTTTACAATGAGTTTGTAAACACAATGACGCAAGAAAATAAGTCAGTTAAGCTATTACCAGCAAAAGCAGATGAGCCAAGTGAAGAGATGTCTCATCACTGGGATTATATCTATGAGCCTGATGCAAAAGACGTATTAGATAACTTATTAGTGAGATATATTGAATCTCTTGTCTATCAAGGTGTTGTTGAAAATATTGCCTGTGAGCAAGCTTCGCGAATGGTTGCTATGAAAAGTGCATCTGATAATGCGGGTGATCTTATTGATGAACTTCAATTGGTTTACAATAAAGCTCGCCAAGCGGCGATTACACAAGAAATATCAGAAATTGTTGCCGGCGCAGCTGCGGTATAAGAAATTAAACGGGCCTGATGGCCTAATAGAAATAGTATTGAAAGAGGAAGTAAGATGAGCTCTGGAAAGATTGTACAAATTATCGGTGCCGTTGTTGACGTGGAATTCCCGCGTGACAACCTACCAAAAGTATATGACGCGTTGCTAGTTGATGAAGCTGGCCTTACGCTTGAAGTTCAACAACAATTAGGTGATGGCGTTGTTCGTGCGATTGCGATGGGTGTAACAGATGGTCTTAAACGTGACTCAGCTGTTTCAAACACTGGCGAATCAATTAAAGTACCTGTTGGCCAGCAAACACTAGGCCGCATCATGGATGTTTTAGGTAACCCAATTGATGAAAAAGGTCCTATTGGCGAAGAGACTAGAATGTCTATTCACCGTAAAGCACCTGCTTTTGATGAATTATCTGCAAGTAATGAATTACTTGAATCAGGTATCAAAGTAATCGACTTAGTTTGCCCGTTCGCTAAGGGTGGTAAAGTAGGTCTGTTTGGTGGTGCCGGTGTAGGTAAAACCGTTAACATGATGGAGCTTATCCGTAACATCGCGACTGAGCATGATGGTTTCTCTGTATTTGCTGGTGTAGGTGAGCGTACTCGTGAAGGTAACGATTTCTACCACGAAATGACAGACTCAAACGTAATCGACAAAGTATCACTTGTTTATGGTCAAATGAATGAGCCACCAGGTAACCGTTTACGCGTTGCGTTGACAGGTCTTACCATGGCTGAAAACTTCCGTGATGAAGGTCGAGATGTATTATTCTTCGTTGATAACATTTACCGTTATACACTAGCGGGAACAGAAGTATCTGCATTGCTAGGGCGCATGCCATCAGCGGTAGGTTACCAACCAACACTAGCTGAAGAAATGGGTGCCTTACAAGAGCGTATTACCTCGACTAAGATTGGTTCTATCACATCAATCCAAGCGGTATATGTACCTGCTGATGATTTAACGGATCCATCTCCAGCTACAACCTTTGCCCATTTGGATGCGACCGTAGTACTGTCTCGTTCAATTGCTGAATTAGGTATTTATCCTGCGATTGACCCACTTGATTCTACAAGCCGTCAATTAGATCCTTTAGTTGTGGGTAATGAGCATTATGAAATTGCCCGTGGCGTTCAAGGTACATTGCAGCGTTATAAAGAATTGAAAGATATCATTGCAATCTTGGGTATGGATGAATTATCTGAAGAAGATAAATTAACTGTATCACGTGCTCGTAAGATTCAACGTTTCTTATCGCAACCTTTCTTCGTTGCTGAAGTATTTACAGGTAGCCCTGGTAAATACGTAGCATTGAAAGATACTTTGGCCGGTTTTAAAGGCATCTTAAATGGTGACTATGATGCACTACCAGAACAAGC
>JALSLH010000074.1 GCA_026988435.1 Methylophaga sp. | reverse complement strand
CTTGTTTTAAAATAGCTAATATTTGGCTATCGCTAAAATGTGCTTTTTTCATGAATAATCTCCTGCTGTTAAGCATAAGAGAAAATTCCACTTTTGACTTCAATTATTTTTCGGGGGGATTACCGATTAGTTGTGGTCTTTTAGCTCATCAGGCTTTATCATTTCTTTGTAGATTACAAATATTTAAGGAAAAGAAATGAAAGCCGAACAAAAAATCATGACTGATGGCGCCAGTTTAATTGAAGCTGCAACAGAACAATTTGTCGCTTCTGCTCGATCAGCGATCGCTAAACGTGGCGTATTTCATGTGGCATTGGCTGGCGGTTCTACGCCTAAAGGTTTATATCAAAAATTAGCCTCATCGCCTTATTTAGAGCAAATTGATTGGTCACGTGTCCACTTGTTTTTTGGCGATGAACGCTGTGTATTGCCGACACATGATGATAGTAATTTTAAAATGGCCCGCGAAGCGATGATAGATCATTTGCCTATTCCACAAGAAAACGTACACCGTATGCCGACAGAGTTAGGTGATGCCGCTGATGTGGCGACTAGCTATGCCGCAACAATGGCAGAAGTATTACAAGGTGAGCCCTTAGATTTAGTGCTATTAGGATTAGGCCCTGATGGCCATATTGCTTCTTTATTTCCTGGTACACCAGCATTAGATGTAACGGACACATTAACCACAAGTTTATATGTGGAAAAATTTGATTCATGGCGTGTAACCATGACCTATACCGTCATAAATATAGCAAAACAAGTGATCGTATTTATTGGCGGTGAAGCAAAAGCACCCATTGTTAAAGATATCACCACCGATGCCGTAGAAGGCTTACCTGTGCAACGCCTAGCACCACAAGGTGAATATTACTGGTTTATGGATAAAGCGGCGGCTGGTCAATAAACTAATGAAGCACTATCTAGCTGCCGATTTAGGTGGCACTAAAATCTTATTTCAGATATCGACGGAGCAGGGTAATGTCGTGATGGAAAAAGAAGTGGTTAGTGAAAAATTCACCAGTTTTGATATGGCGCTGGCTGCATTTTTGGCTGAAGATGAGATTAAGGATCTGTTTATTGACAGTGCCTGTTTTGCCGTTGCGGGGCCGGTTTCTGGTCGAGATGCCAGCATTACCAATCTACCGTGGCAAATTAATGCCGATCAATTGGCCGAACAGTTTTCCATTAAACATGTTCATTTATGTAATGATTTTGCTGCCGTAGCTCACGGTATTTCTTGTCTTGCTGCTGATGAAATTATTACTTTGCAACAAGGTGAGCCTGCTGAAGGTGCGCCAAGAGCCGTAATCGGTGCCGGAACAGGTTTAGGGCAAGCGATAATGCTACCAGAAAATGACAGCTGGCGAGTATTAGCCACAGAAGGTGGCCACACTGATTTTGCGCCTACCGATAGCTTGCAAATAGCATTACTAGAACATGTTTTAGAACGCTTTGGTCATATCTCGTATGAGCGAATGGTTTCCGGTGTGGGTTTAGTCACTATTTATGAGTTTTTATTGATTCACCAATCACATGAAGAGAATGCTGCATTACGGCAAGCAATGATTAGCGGTGATGCAGCGGCATCTATCAGCCAATTTGCACTTGAAAAACAAGATGCCATTGCCGAGCAGGCTTTAGATTTATTTATCAAAATATACGGCGCACAAGCAGGCAATTTAGCATTAACCGTATTGCCAATGGCGGGTTTATATATTGCGGGTGGCATTGCAGCAAAAAATGTTCAACGGTTTATTGATGGGCCTTTTTTACCTGCTTTCACAGCTAAAGGTAAGATGGCTAAGCTTATGCCTAAAATTCCTGTTCGATTAATCTTGCAACCCAAAGTCGGTTTATTAGGTGCGGGCTTATTAGCACGTCAATATCAAGTATAATGAATGGATGACAATAGAAAATAATAATAAAATCGCAATCAATATTAAAACAAACTATCTTGCGACAAAATCTGAACCCGAAAACGAACGTTACGTGTTTTCTTACACCATCACCATAAAAAATGCAGGCAACAACCCCGCACGACTATTATCACGTTATTGGAAAATAACCGGTGGTAATGGCACTGAGCAAGAAGTAGAAGGTGACGGTGTGGTAGGCCAGCATCCCTATTTAGTACCAGAGCAAGAATTTACTTATACCAGTGCGGCAATGTTAGATACACCCGTAGGTATGATGCAAGGCCATTACACCATGATTGATGATGATGGTGGACGTTTCGATGTTGATATTCCAGCGTTTACTTTAGCTGTTCCTCAGACGTTGCATTAAACTACAGGCTGATAAAGGTAATGATTTGTTAGGGATTTGGTGTTGAAATAACTGGTTGTCTATCCGTAATTACACTCACGCATTCATTTTCTCCAAGGATTAAGTATTCATCATATCTATTTGTAATACCAGATACAAAGCCAGCTCGAAATGACTCAAGGTCAAACCAGCCACCTTTTTTAACAAGCCAAAGCCAACCATTCTTTCTTATTTCTGGATTCCAGAATTCTAATAGATCACCTTCATCCAATACACGGAACCCTCTAACACCATCAAAAGTAATATACACAGGGTTATCTACATTCTGGAATCGTGCAGTAATTTGTAATAACCATAAATCATATTGAACATTTGTTATTTCAGGCATACCTTCATATAAACTCGATGGCACGAAAGTCTCAACGATGGGGTAATTGATGGCATCAATATTCATTACATTGACCAATAGACTGGGGTGCGCATATGCGCCCATCAATCCAAATAGCATGATCAAAGCGTACATTATCTAGTTTGCTACCCCCTAAATTCGCTTTGCGAAGATCGGCATAAGATAAATCACTATTGCTCAAATCGGCATAACTTAAATCAACATTGCTTAGATCTGCACCTTTCATATTGGTGTTTTGTATTTGGCTATAACTAAGGTTGCTGCCATGTAAATCAGCATAGGAAAGATTGGCGCCATTTAATTTTGTATTCATCAAATTACTTTCAGATAGCTGGCTATTACGAAGCTGAGCATTGCTGAGGTCTTTATTTTCTAGGTTTATCTTTGGTTTTAAGCAATTTTCCCAGTTGACATGTGTGGCGGCAGGTTTGTCACAGCTTGAGAGCGATGTGGGGAATGATTCTGCATAAAAAACACCGATAAAAAGAACCAAGAGACTAAGCGATATAAGCGTAAATGTCGGCCAGAAGAAGGTTTGTTTACGTTGCCGAAATTTTTGCATAAGTTTAGTTCGGCGTTGGCGTCGCTGAATATCTTCATCATTTTCAAGCATTCTACGTTCATTGTCACTTCTTTGAGTGGCATTATCACTAGCTTGTTGTTTATTCCGCCTATCAAAACCATTGCGCTCATCCAGTTGTTTAACAGCATTTTCACTATGGATTTTTTGAAGATCAGGCCATCTCGACAAGGGGCGCCAGTTAATTTTGTCGGTGCTGACTTCATCGTTGGCTTTTAGGCGTTGAAGAGAGAATTGATTATTTATTATCGAGACGCTAAAGGGACCCGTTACTGTGCCGCTATGCTCACGTATATACCATAATATTGAATTTCCCATGGGTATATACTAGCATTATCTTTGTATAACTTGAAAATAGGCGTGAGTGTGATTATTCCACAGTCAAACAAAAATCATATTGGATTTGTTCGAGATATTCCCAAAACGATGCTTGTTGAAAAAGTCATTGGACAACGCATTGAAGCACGTGTGATGCAGGCTGCACTTGCGGCGGATAGGGTGTCAATAAAAGTTGACGATAGAGTATTGCAGTTGCGTACACCTGTTGATTTGAAAGCTGGCCAGAAAATTCAGTTGGAATGGGTTGAACAATCAGGCAAGACTGTTTTAAAGTTAGTTGTAGCAGAAAACAATCAAAAACTCATATCAAATTTGCAAGTAGGTCAGCAGCTACCTGTTGAAATTTTAAAGTTATTAGCACAAGGGCGGGTACTGGTTCAGACAGTTGCGGTGCAGAATTCATTGAATTCGACACAATCATTTGTTCAGCAGTTTGATATTGATATTTCACAGCTTTCTAAGCAATTTAAGCTGGGCGATAAATTAATGATGGATATTGTGTCTGTTAAGCCATTAAATATACGATTACAACCCGCGTTAGGTCATTATCAGATAGCGGGTAGATTGCAACAATTACTTGGGCAGCAGGTGCTTAACCCGAGTTTGTCGGGGTTAGTTAGTTCATTGCAAAATAAAATTATTCCCGATTCTATGCAGTCAGCAATCACCAATTTAATTCAATCTTCACTAGATAAAACAGCGGTGACGCAGTCGAACTCATTAAAACAAGC
Source organism: Methylophaga sp. (assembly GCA_026988435.1). Classification (GTDB taxonomy): domain Bacteria; phylum Pseudomonadota; class Gammaproteobacteria; order Nitrosococcales; family Methylophagaceae. The sequence goes on along the minus strand of JALSLH010000074.1, from coordinate 31,433 downwards.
GATGTCGCTATCAGGCACATTTTCTGAAAACAAATTGCTGAATCAACCGACTGTTAGTAATCAAGATTTTAAGGCAAATTTAGTGAAGGTTTTAGCGGCAATAGAAACCGTCATGTCGCAAGTTCGTGGTTCAGAAAGTGGTGAGAAAATGAATAAACTGCCAGCACAAGTTTTATCAGCCTTAGCTTCACAAGGTAAAACAGTTGAGCAGTTGTTACATGTTTTATTATCAGGGAAGACTGCTGCCTCGCCTGCGGCTGTTCAATCATTGCTCCCCGGTTTATTGAATAAGGAGCAAGCATTATTGTTAACACAGATGCTGTCACAATCAGGCTCGCCGAATGCTGCAACAGCGGGTAGACAAATGCCACTTAATTTGGCTGAGTTGATGGTGATGTTTAAAGAAGTCGAAGGAGTGTATAACAAATTGCAGTTAAACCAATTGCTAATGTTGAGAGAGGGAGACACTAGTACGACAGCAGCGGCGAGTTGGTTATTTGATATACCTATCAAAGATAAGCAAAATTTGGATTTACTGCATATGCAGATTGATCAGCATAAAAAAGAAGGTAAGCAAGATGATGAAATATGGAATGTTCAGCTGCGTTTAGATACGCAAAATTTAGGGCCGGTGCAGGCGACAGTGACCTTGGTGGATGAGGATGTCAAAGTGGTTTTTCGTGCAGAGCGAAATGAAAGTGCAACGTTACTAGAAGATAATATGGATACACTTATTGCTTCGTTAAATGAATTAGGTGTGACATCAAGCCAGATGAGTTGTGTCTGTGGCAATGTGGCTGAAGCGACGGTTATAGATAAGCATTATCAAATAGAACCTGTTTCAAAAGTGGATATATCAGTATGACTCAGAATGAACCGCTTCGTGCTATCGCACTACAATATGATGGTGATAATGCGCCTGTTGTAACGGCTACAGGTGAAGGTGATATTGCACAAGAAATTATACGCATTGCAAAAGAACATGGTGTGCCGTTGCGAGAAGACGTGATGCTAGCTGCGCTTTTAAGTGATTTAGAGTTGGGTGAGGAGATCCCGCCATTACTTTATCGTGTGATTGCTGAAATTATTGCTTATACCTATTTTATTGCTGGCAAAGTGCCTAAGGATCCTCTGAATAAATCAATGTAGATTAATGCAACTCTTGCTGATCTTCATCACTATCACCATGAAGACGACTGATTAAATGGGCTTCTTCATCACTTAAGTTGCAGTTATCAATCAACTGATCAATGCTCACCCCTTTTCTGGCAAGACGAATGGCATGTTCATATGACTGTGGAGAAGAGGTTGTGCCAAGTGATAGCGTATTATGCCGTTCTTGCAATGTGGAGAGTGTTTGTTCAAATTTATGAATGCGATCATCAGTACCAACAGCACCGGCACATAATACCGATAATTGGCTTTGCAAACCGGCAATTTTTTCTGCTTGCATTCGGTTTAGTTTAAACAATCGATAGCTAGTGGTGACTACGATTAATGTAATAATTGCTAATGCTGCGGCGATAATAATTGTTGTAGTAATAATCATATTATTGTACTCCTAATTGAGAGTGTCATACATATTCATCGAATAATCCATGATGGGGACGCTCTGCTGGGCCTTGCTTATCATCATCATGTGTATCCTTTTTAGGGCTTTCATTTTTATTTTTGTCTTGTTGCTTATTGTGAGACGGTTTTATCGGTAAAGCGGGTACTACAGGCTGAGTAGGGTTAATGTTCTCTGCCATGATAAATAATTGTTCTATGCCTAATTAAAAACTAGCAAAATCTGCCGTTTCTTCTTCGGATAAGAACTTATCAACGTCAACAATAATCAGCAAGTAATCTTCTCGACTACATACACCTTGAATAAAGCGAGAGCTGTCATCATTGCTCACACTTGGAGCAGTATCAATTTCAGATTGATGTAGATAAACAACTTCGGCAACACTATCAACCAACATGCCAATGACATTGCCATTTACTTCCACAATAATGATGCGAGAAAGGTCATCTGTTTCTTTTGGCATTAAACCAAATCGACTGCGTGTATCAATGACTGTCACAACGCTACCGCGAAGATTAATAATGCCTAATACATAACTTGGAGCGCCAGGTACAGGTGCTATTTCTGTTATACGAAGCACTTCTTGTACTTGCATAACATTAATGCCATAGACTTCATCTTCTAGTTGATAAGTTACCCATTGAAGAATTGGATCTGCTATTTCATCATCTTGTTCGCTCATTATTCTTTAACCTTGATGTTTTTACTTAAAATTCTGCCAAAATACAGACAGTTGTTACACATATGAATGCATCGTTCATGCCAGACTTAAAATTCCTTTACGAGCTCTGCAATGTTCAGAATGCTACACATTTTCTCTAATACTGTTCCTGCAAGCCAAGGACGCTTACCAGAATGTTGCCGCCAACGTACTTTATCGGGTGATAGTGTAACAACACTTTCGACTTTATTGCACGCTAAGCCCCATTTCCCATTATCAATAGTAATAATAAACTGCGATGTATTGTTACGGTCTTGATATTGACTGGGTAATACAATATGACTGGTATCAATCACTTGGGTATGTTGATGATCTTGGCTATATAAGCCGAGATACCAGTTGGGTTTGTCAGGTATCTTAGGTAATGGTTTTTCTGGCCACGTTAAAATACCATTTAGATCGTGTAGCGGAATGGCTAATTTAAGTCCTTGCACATCGAACATAAGTGCTTGAAAATCTGAGGCGTGCCAATCTTTATTGTTCGTTATTGACTTGGCTTGTTCTATAGTTTGTTCAAGTGTGAGTGAAGGTTCAGAAGTCTCGTTTGTACCTGAAGGAATAAGCAACATATCCTTTAAATAAACAGAAAGCGCTTGATCCTGATCTACTAATTTGGTCGGTTTAGAAGACACGAGGCAATTTCTCTATATCTTGTTGCGGGCCTGTTAGGTGTTGGAGTAATTGCTTATAGGCTAGAGAGCCTCGAGATTTTTCATTCATCGATGGTAGCGGAATACCGACTTTGCTTGCGTCACGAAACTGTGTATCAATAGGTATAACACTATCCCATACGCCGTCATTATATTTTTCACGCAACATTCGCAGGCTTTGGGTTGATGCGCGTGTGCGGCGATCAAACATAGTGGGAACTATCAGATATGGCAAGCCTTGATTGCGAGCATGATTGATCATTTCTAAGGTGTGTAACATGCGTTCCAAGCCTTTTAGAGCTAGAAACTCAGTCTGCACAGGTATGAGCAATTGATCACAAGCCGCAAGTGCGTTAATCATAAGTACGCCTAGCATGGGCGGGCAATCAATTAATATATTTGGAAACCGGTCAGCTAATAATGCTAAATTCGACTTAATAACTAAGCCTTTACCACCTTGTGTTCCTAGTTGGCGATCGAGTGTCGCCATGGCTGTGGAGCCCGGTAATAAATAGAGATTATCGATATTGGTCTTTTGTAAGGAATTAAATAATGCAGCATTGGGGCTGCTATCACTCTTTTGAAAAAGCGAGTAGATACTATTTTCTATTGTATCTGGATCATGTCCAAAATAGGTGGTGAGTGAACCATGTGGATCCATATCAAGCACAAGTGTAGGTTGACCTTGTTGTGCCAATAAACCAGCAAGACTTACTACGGTAGTCGTTTTGCCCACCCCACCTTTTTGGTTGGCAACAGCCCAAATGGTCATTGAGCGCCTATAGCGGTAGGTTGTTGTACCGATCTGGTTTGGGGGCTAGCAGGTACTATAGGTGAAATAGGAGATAATGTTGTCGGTACAAATGTATCTATTGAGCGCCTACTATCTTCACCGCCTAATACTACAAGTACAATACGTCTATTTTTTTGACGTCCTTCATCACTTGCATTATCTGCAATAGGTTTAAATTCTCCATAACCAATGGCTGACATACGTGTGGGAGATACGCCATAGCGGTTTAACAGGTGAACAACACTAGCTGCACGGGCAGCGGATAATTCCCAGTTTGAAGGAAAACGTGGTGTACTTATCGGTTGGTTATCGGTGAAACCTTCAACTTGAACAGGGTTGGAGGATGTTTTCAGAATTTCAGCCGCCTTGGCAAGAATAGGAATGGCGGTTCTTTCAAGACGCGATTCACCGCTATAGAATAAAGCACTGGATTTTATTTCTAATTCCAGCCAATTATTACCTTGTTTAATGGATATGTCTTTACTTTCAATTTTTTCTGCAAAAGTAGAATTAAATTGTTGTGATAAATCATTAATTGTTCTAATTGTTTTGTCTGGAACGGGTGGCGGTGTGTGCGGTAACTCAATTAAATTTATAGGCGTCTGTTCAGGGGGTGCTGTTGTATCATACTCTTCAAGTTGGATAGGGTTAGTGCTACCAGGGCTTGAAAACACCGATTCTAAGGTGTCAGATAAAACGCGGTATTTGCTTGTATTTACAGATGAAATTGAATACATCACTACAAAAAAAGCGAATAGCAAAGTAATAAAATCAGCGTAAGATACTAGCCAACGTTCATGATTTATATGCTCTTCCTGTTTTTTTCTTCGGCGGGCCATAGCGATAATTATTAGTTAAGGTATGCTTGTAAGCGAGTTTCAATATTTCGCGGGTTATCGCCATTAGCAACACCGATTAAGCCTTCAATAAGCATTGTTTGCATGTGGGAACGGTTATCGATAAGTGCTTTTAACTTATTACCTATGGGTAGAAAGAGTAAGTTTGCAAATGCAACACCGTAAATTGTGGCAATAAATGCAACAGCAATCCCAGCACCCAGTGACGAAGGGTCAGCAAGGTTTCCCATAACATGAATTAAACCTAAGACAGCGCCAATAATACCGATTGTAGGAGAATAGCCCCCCATGGCATCAAATACTTTTGCTGATTGAATATCACGGTATTCTTGAATATCTAGATCGTTTTCTAACACTTCTCGAATCATTTCGGGAGAAGCACCATCGGCAATGAGTTGTAATCCTTTTTGGGTGAACAAATCATCCTCAAGGATAGCGACGGTTTCTAATTTAAATAAACCTTCTTTACGTGCAATTTGATTCCACTCGATAATTTTATCTAAGGTGGCTTCTAATGGCTGTTTTGGCGGTATAAACACCCATTTTAGCATTTGCAATGCGCGCATAAATGTTCTGAAAGGGGTTTGTAGCATGACGGCACCAAGCGTTCCTCCTAGCACTATTAAAAATGCCACCGCATTAAGGATCGTATCAAGATGGCCCCCATCTAATTGCTGACCAGCAAAGATAGCGCCAAACCCTACAATTAGACCAATAATGCTAAGACTATCCATTTTTAATATATTTCCACTTTGTATTCGTTGAAATGATAAGTAACAGTATTTTTATTAATAGCCACGATTGGCATGAGTATTCATAAGTTCAGGGAAATCAACAATAAGAGAAATTCGCCCATCACCTGTTATGGTAGCACCTGCTAAACCTTTCGTTCCTTGAAGTAATGCACCTAATGGTTTAATTACTACTTCTTCTTGGCCAATAAGTTTATCAACTACAAAACCTATTCTTTGTGTGCCAACATTGACAATAACAACATGCTCAATCTCGGATTGCTCTGTTTCATTAAAACTACTTGCCAGCCATTTGCGTAAATAGAATAAAGGCAGTGTTTTATTTCGAACCATGATGGTTTGTTGGCCATCAACAATATTTATTTTTGTTGTGTCTAAGTGGAATATTTCATTGACGCTCACCAGTGGGAAGGCAAATATTTGGTCGCCCAATATCACCATAAGGGTGGGCATGATGGCGAGCGTTAATGGCACTTTAATGGTTAAGGTGGTGCCTGTTCCAACATTGGAATCAATATCAATGACACCATTGAGCTTTGAAATGCTGGTTTTGACTACATCCATACCTACTCCGCGACCAGAGATATCTGAAATTTCTTGTTTCATCGAGAAACCGGGAGCAAAGATTAATGCGTAAGCTTCAGAATCTGTTAGTCGTGATGCGGATTCTTCATCCATCATGCCTTTTTCAACTGCTTTTTGACGAAGTATTTCAGCATCCATACCAGCGCCATCATCAGAAATGGTTAATAAAATATGGTCGCCTTCTTGAGCCGCGCCTAAGACGACTTGGCCTAAACGTGGCTTACCAGCTGCTTCGCGGATATCTGGCATTTCAACACCATGATCAACAGCATTTCTCACTAAATGCACGAGTGGATCAGCTAATGCTTCTACTAAATTTTTATCTAAATCAGTGTCTTCACCACGCAGTTCAAGGTTGATTTCTTTGTTTAAACTTCTGGCTAAGTCACGCACAACACGAGGAAATTTACCAAATACCTTTTTAATGGGTTGCATGCGTGTTTTCATCACGGCTGCTTGCAAGTCACCAGTAACAACGGCTAGATTGTTCACTGCTTTTGCCATCTCTTCATCTTCAATTGTAGATTCTAGGGTTGTAATGCGATTTCTCACTAGCACAAGCTCACCGACCATATTCATAATTTCATCTAAACGGCTAGTATCGACGCGGACAGATGTTTCCGCTTGCTTAGGTGCTGCGGCAGGTTTTGCCGATTTTGTTTTTTTAGCAGAGGCGGCAGGGGGGGGCGTTTCTTTTTTAGGCTCAGGTGCTTTTGCTTCTGGCTCAAGAGAAGCCGCAGGTTTAGTTTTTTCAGCTGGAGGAGTGGCTTTGTTTGTCTTTGTATTTTTGCCTTGCAACTCGTCTAATAATGCTTCAAATTCTTCATCTGTAATATCGTCACTATCATTCTTAGTATCAACGATAGATTTAGCTGTGGGCTCTGTTTTACCCGGTGTTCCTTCACCGTGAAGTTGATCTAATAATGCCTCAAATTCATCATCCGTAATATCATCACTGTCAGCCGTGTCAGAGCTTGTAATAACTTCTGGTTTGGGTTCTTCTTGCACAGGAGCCTTGGCGCTATCACCATCGATATATTTTTGCAGCTGATTCAAAATTTCTGGATCAGCGGGGCTAGGAAACTTACCCGATTTTGTCTCTTCAAACATGGCGTTAAGGAAATCTAACACCTTGAGAAAGACATCCATCATATCTGCATCGACAACTAGATCGCCTTGTCGAAGTATATTAAATAGATCTTCGCCTTTGTGGCATAAGGCAACCATTGAATCTAATGCTAAAAATCCAGCACCACCTTTAATAGTATGGAAACCTCGGAATATTTCATTTAAGAGATCACTATCTTCAGGTTGTGATTCTAACTCAACCAGCTGCTCATTAAGCCCTTCTAATATCTCATCAGCTTCAACTAGAAAATCTTGTAGAATCTCATCATCAGTGTCTAACGCCATTGTTTACTATCCTTCTAGAAGCCTAGACTTGATAGCAAATCATCGACCTCATCTTGGTTATTGAGAACATCTGGGTTGTTTTCCGCATTGATTTGAGGGCCTTCTGCCTTAATCGGGTCAACCTGTTTGTTATCGTTTGTTTTATTATCAATATGTTTGCCAGCTATTTTGACGAGCTGAACTAAGTTTGTTTCTACCTCTCCAACCAGCTCTATAACCTGGCGGATTACTTGTCCTGTTATGTCCTGAAACCCTTGCGCTAAAATCATTTCTGATAAATTAGCGTGAATTTGTTCAGAATGTTGCTTCACTTTCGGCAGATAAGTTTCAATATCTTTGCTTAATGAACGAAATTCATCTGCGTCCATTTCTTTCATGCGAAAACGATGCCAACTTTCATCTATTTTCTCGGCGGTTTGTTTTAAATCAGAAGCGAGAGGTAATGTCTGATCGATAAAGCCCAATGTTTTATGCGCTGCATCTTCAGTGGTTTTAATAACAAAGTTGAGCCGCTCTCGTGTATCGGGCATTTCATTTTCAGTTAAATCAACCAAACGAGAGTCAATATCAAAATTATTAAGCGAATCATGCAATTCTCGGGTTAGTTTGCCCACTTCTTGGAATAAATCACTTTCTTGAGATTGCGTTAGAGTGAGGAGTTGCTCTTCAATCTGTTGTGTATTATCATTTTCTAATGCAGTTACTAAGGCACGAGCAGCCTCAAGTTGAACTTGATTGCTATTGTTCATGAGAAATCCCTTAAATTATGAATTGATACGGTCAAAAATGGTATCAATTTTTTCCTTTAGAGTAGCGGCTGTAAACGGTTTGACTACATAGCCATTTACACCTGCTTGGGCTGCAACAATAATTTGTTCACGTTTTGTCTCCGCCGTGACCATTAATACTGGCAGTGTGGCCATATTTTCATCAGCACGTACTGCTTTCAGTAGGTCAATACCTTGCATGCCAGGCATATTCCAGTCAGTGACAAGAAAGTCTATGCCGCCGGCTTGCAAGATAGGCAAAGCCGTCAACCCATCATCGGCTTCCACTGTATTATTAAAGCCCAAGTCACGAAGCAAGTTTTTTATAATACGTCGCATTGTTGAAAAATCATCAACAATAAGAATTTTCATATCTTTATCCAAAATATGTCTCCATTTTTAAATTAATTAAACCAATCACCCAATTTAGAACGAAGCCGAATAACTGTTTGGCTGTGAATTTGGCTAACACGTGATTCACTGACCTCTAATACTTCACCAATTTCTTTTAGGTTGAGCTCTTCATTATAATATAGCCCCATTAATAAACGCTCACGATCAGGTAACGTTTTTATTGCATTAGCTAATGCATCTTTAAAATCACTCGACTGCAGAGATTCGACAGGGCCAGATTCCACCGCCGATATAGGGTGAGCATTAACTTCATCACCGTTGTTAAACTCATCTAGGCTGAACACATGATGTCCTGTAGATTCATGCAATTGTTGATAATATTCTTCGATGCTAAACCCTAAGGCGTCTGCAATTTCTTTATCATTTGCATTGCGGCCTTTTTGTTGTTCGATTGCTTGTATTGCAGCAGAAATCTCACGTGCTTTACGGTGAACTGAACGAGGTGCCCAATCGTTACGACGAATTTCATCAAGCATTGAACCACGAATACGAATGCCGGCATAGGTTTCAAAACTAGCGCCTTGATTAGCATCATAATTTTGTGCTGCATCCATTAAGCCAATCATGCCAGTTTGGATTAGGTCATCAACATCAACTGTGTGTGGCAAGCGTGCAATCAAATGATAGGCAATGCGTTTTACCAAAGAGGCGTGCTGTTCGACAATTTCATTCATTGAACGAGGTGAGGTAGATGTTTCAGAATACATGGCTAAACCATTCATTATGCGATATCCAAACTAGCTTGTATTAATCGTTCTATAAAGAACTCCATATGACCACGAGGTTGTTTCTGAACAGGCCAGTGGGCAACTTTTTTAGCTAAGTGAGTAAAGGCAGTGGCTGATTTACTTCTGGGAAGGAAATCAACAACAGCACGTTGTTTTTTAACTGCACGGCGTAAATCCTCATCAAAAGGCACGATGCCCATAAAATCGAGGTTAACGTCAAGAAATCGATCGCAAACTAATGATATTTTATTAAATAATTCACGGCCTTCTTGAACGTTTCGCGTCATGTTTGCAATGATATGAAAACGTTCTAAATCATATTCTTTACTCAATAGTTTGATTAATGCATAGGCATCGGTGATAGATGCGGGTTCATCGCATACAACAATAATGACTTCTTGCGCTGCGCGTGTGAAACTAATGACACTGTCGGCAATGCCTGCTGCGCTATCAATAAGTAAAATATCGATATGTTGATCCATATCGCTGAATGCTTGAATCATGCCGGCGTGTTCTGCGGGGCTTAACTCGGCCATTTTTTGAATACCAGATGCGGCAGGAATAATTTTTAAACCAGAAGGGCCTTCAACAATAATATCATTGAGTGATTTGCTACCATCTAATACGTGAAGAAGATTGTACTGCGGGTGTAAACCTAGCATGACATCGATATTTGCGAGGCCGAGATCGGCATCTAGCAGTAGCACTTCTTTACCTTGCGCGGCAAGAGCAACGCCAATATTAACAGTCACATTTGTTTTACCTACGCCACCTTTACCGCTTGCGATAGCAATAACTTTGACGGGTCTTGGTTGAGCTGTCATTTGTCGTAGACCATTAGCCTGATCATCGGGTGCATCAGCCATAAGCGGCAAAACCTCCATAAGTAGATACTGTTTGTGGATCCAAATGTTCTTCATTCATCAGTACACTGGCTTGTTTAACCAATGAATTAGGGCGTGCCAAACTAAAGTCTTCTGGCACTTGTTGACCATTACAAATATAGGCTAACGGCAAGTTATGCTGGACTAAAGCCGAGATTGCACCGCCTAGGCTATTCGTTTCATCTGTTTTCGTCAAAATACACCCTTTTAAATTAAGATGAGAGAAAGAGTTAATAATATCATTAAGCACGCTAGATTGCGTAGTGGCAGACAGCGTTAAATAATTTCTAATCATAGGTGATTGATGTTGTAATAGCGAGAATTTCTCAGTGATTTTCATATCACGTTGGCTCATTCCTGCGGTGTCGATAAGAATAAATCGTCGATCGAGCAATTCATTTAATGCATCACCAAGTTCTTGATGTGTTTTAGCAACACGAACAGGCACACCTAAAATTTTGGCATAAGTGCGTAATTGTTCTTGGCCACCAATCCGATAGCAATCTGTGGTGATGAGTGCGACATTCTTAGCGCCATGTTTAAGTGCACAACGTGCTGCAATCTTGGCTATAGTGGTCGTCTTACCCACTCCTGTCGGTCCAACAAGAGCATAAATTCCGCCCGTGCTAATAATGTCATTATCTTGTGTTTCAATTTGACTTGCTAGTGCGGCTAGACAGCGTAACCATGCGGTTTCTAAATCATCAGTATCACGGGCATTAGCTGTTATTTGTTTGGCTACATCAACATGAACCCCCATTTTTAAACAGCGTTGCAACAACTGTAATTGCATTGGGTTAGCATGCTTCATATCTTTCCATGCTAGATCAGACATCTGATTTTCTAGCATATTCTTTAGCCCAGCCATTTCTTTACGCATTTGAATTAAGGTAGGCTCTTGTGACCAAATATTCTCTGCTGGTTGTGCTGGCGGAGGCGCTATATTTTGTGACGGGTTAATTTCCACCGGTGGCGTATCAGCTTGAACTGCAGGCGTGACTTGAGGATTACGATTAAACTTACTTTCATCGTAATCAGTCGCGGCAACAATTTCTACACCACCATCAACACGGTTATTGGAGAGAATAACGGCATCTGCACCGAGAACATCGCGCACTTCTTTTAGCGCTTGGCGAACATCAGCTGCGTGGAAACGTTTAATTTTCATAATATGACCTTAATAGTATTCAAGTTCTAACGACCAACGTTAGCAACGATTCTAATTTGTTTATCATCAGGTATTTCGTTATATGACAATACATTCAGAGAAGGAATGGAATGACGAATAAAACGTGCAATCCATGTTCGTAAACCGGCTTGAACAACAAGAATGGATGATTCTCCTGTCATTTCTTGTCGTTGTGCCGCATCTTGTAAATTCTTGTGCATATTTTCAGCCAGTCCTGGTTCTAAGCTCGCGCTACCTTCGCCGGTAGCTTGTAATGTTTGAAGCAATATCTGTTCCAACTCTGGATCTAAAGTGATGATTGGAAGATCAGGTTTTACACCGTTAATGTGTTGAATAATAGAATGGCTCAGTGCCATGCGTGTTGCAGCAGTAAGTGCATCTTGCTCTGGGTTTCGTGTCGCTTGTTCCGAGATAGCTTCGGTAATGGTTCTTACATCACGAATAGGCACATTTTCTTCAAGTAAATTTTGTAATACTTTATGTATGCTACCTAGCGGTAAAATATCTGGTACTAAACCCTCAACTAATTTTGGTGCTGTCTTAGATAGATTATCAAGCAGTTGCTGTACTTCTTCTCGACCTAATAAATCATGAGAATGCGTTTGTAATATTTTGCTTAAGTGGGTGGCGATAACTGTATCAACATCTACTACAGTGTAGCCCTGTGCTTGAGCGTGATCTTTTTGATTAGGTTCAATCCAAACAGCATCGAGTCCAAAGGCAGGATCGTTTCCTTTAATGCCGTCTAGTTCGCCAAAAACTTGACCCGGATTAATGGCCATCATTCGCTCGGGGTAAATTTCAGCTTCACCAAATGTCACGCCAAATAAAGTAATCTGATAGGCCGTTGGGGCTAAATCTAAATTGTCACGGATATGTACAGGTGGAATAAGAAAACCTAAATCTTGTGAAATCTTTTTTCGGATCCCCTTGATTCTAGCCATTAACTGCCCGCCTTGGTTTTTATCCACTAATGGAATAAGGCGATAACCAATTTCTAGCCCAATAGGATCAACAGGGCTAAGGTCATCCCAACTTAGATCACGTTGCTCTTGAGGTGCTTCTGTTTCTGTCGCTGTCGGCATCACTGCTTCTGCTTCGGCAACTTTTTGACGTTGCATCATTGTCCATGATGCATAAGCTCCTAAGGCTCCAAATAAAAGAAAAGGAACGTTAGGCATGCCTGGAATTAATCCCATGCCACCGATAATGCCAGATGTAATGTAAAGTGTTTTTGGATTTTTGAATAATTGGCCAACGATTTGATCGCCCATATCTTGTTCTTTGGTTGAGCGCGTTACTAAAAGGCCAGCAGCTGAAGCTAATAATAATGAAGGAAGTTGAGCAACCAAACCATCACCAATAGTGAGTAATGTGTAATTATGTGCAGCTTCAGCGAAGCTTAAATCATGGTGAACAATACCAATAATAAGGCCACCAATAAGGTTAATGAATAAGATCAATATTCCGGCAATGGCATCACCACGAACAAATTTACTGGCGCCATCCATTGAACCGTAAAAATCAGATTCTTGCATAATTTCTTCACGGCGATCACGTGCTTCATCTTGGTCAATTAAGCCAGCATTAAGATCAGCATCAATCGCCATTTGTTTACCGGGCATAGAATCTAGGGTAAATCGAGCACTCACTTCAGCTATACGTGTTGCACCTTTGGTGACCACAACAAAGTTAATGATGACTAAAATGGCAAACACCACAAAACCAACAGTGTAATTACCACCAATAACAAATTCACCAAAGGCTTCGATTACATTGCCTGCTGCAGCAGTGCCAGTATGACCTTCAAGTAATACCACACGCGTTGAGGCTACGTTAAGTGCAAGACGAAGTAAGGTAGCGATAAGGAGGATGCTGGGGAATGAAGCAAAATGGAGTGGTTTAAGAACATAGATGCTGGCAAGCATAATAATGAGAGAAAGTGCAATATTAAAGCTAAATAATAGATCTAACATGAATGGAGGAAGGGGAATCATCACCATGGCGAGTAAAGCAATGAGTATTAAAGGTGCGCCTAAATTGCCTGTTAACATCGGTTTTAAACGGGCAAGGATATCATTGTTTTCCATGGGTTAATCTCGTTTTAATTCATCTGGTATTGGCAAGTCCTCCGTATTAATTTGTGGCTTATTACCACCGTGGTTATTATGGCGACGTAATTGGAAGACAAACGCTAGTATTTGAGCTATTGCAATATATAGACCAGCTGGGATCTCATCACCCAATTCAGTACTAAAATAAATGGCACGAGTGAGTGGCGGGGCTGAAATAACAGGTACTTCATTGGCATCACCCACCATACGAATTTGTTGGGCAATGAGGTCTGCACCTTTGGCAACAACAACGGGAGCCCCCGTTCCTGATTGTTCATATTTTAATGCAACAGCATAGTGAGTTGGGTTAGTAATAATGACGTCAGCCTGCGGTACATCTTGCATCATACGTTGTTGTGAGAGTTCCACTTGCATGCGACGGATACGACCTTTTTGTTCGGGGTTCCCATCTGTTTCTTTGCTTTCATCTTTCAGTTCTTGCTTGGTCATTTTTAACTGGCGAATATGATTCCAGTGTTGAAATGGCACATCAATTAAGGCAATAAGTAATAAGCTACTTGAGATAGCAAGAAACACCCAAAGTACTAAAGAACCTAGTGATGCCATCGCAACATTGACTTCTTGCATTCCAAGTGTCAATAATCGGTCATGTAGGCTCCACAAGATAAGTGTAGAAATGGTGCCGACGAGGAAAAACTTGGCTAATGCTTTCACTAACTCTATTAAACCTTGAGGTCCTAGAATACGCTTTAGACCTTTCAAAGGATCTAATTTATCTAGCTTAACGCCCATCGCTTGAGTAGAAAAATTCCAACCACCAATACTTGCTGGAGCAATTAAGGCTGCTAAAACAGTAATGGCTAAAAATGAACCAAGATCAAGCGCAATGATATCGAGAGCATGTAAAAAATGCTGTGCTAGGGCGGCTGGATCAAATATTTCTTTTCGAGTCACGCTAAATGATGTGGTCATTACCTCAGCAACGCTACGCAACATACGCTCGCCCAAAAAAAGCATACCTACCGCGCTGGAAATGAGCACAATAACCGTTGTAAATTCTTTTGAACGCGGAACCTGCCCTTTCTCTCGGGCATCGGTTAACCGCTTGGCCGACGGCTGTTCGGTTTTTTCTTGACCTGATTCTTCAGCCATTAAGCTGTCCCCCCAGGTTGAACCAATAGTCTGATCATTTGAAGCATTTGATCTGCCAGATTAGTTAAGTGGTGCGATGCCGATGGCAGCGTGACAAAAATGATAACAAACCCTAAGATGATGCTCATTGGGAAACCAATAGAAAAGGGGCTGATTTGTGGTGCCGCACGCGATAAGATACCAAATGAAAGGTTCACCATCATCAATGAACCAATGGCAGGCAAGGCAACAAGCACTGCGGCCGCATACATCCAACTGGCCTGGGCAACGACATCTCTAAAGCTGGAATAGGGTAAACCTGAAGATGACACCGGCAGGGTGACAAAACTCTCGGATAATACTTGGATTAAAATTAAATGACCATCCAAGCTAATAAAAACGAGGGTGACAAATATCAGATAGAATTGACTGATAACGGGGACGGTGACACCATTTTGAGGATCGACCATCGATGCAAAACCTAAACCCATTTGCATGGCAATAATTTGACCTGCGAGCGTGAACGCATTAAATAAAAGTTGCAACATAAAGCCCATGCAAGCACCAATAAGAATTTGATGGGCAACAATTAGCAGCCCCGCACCACTTAATGGTTCTACTGCAGGCACATTAATATTAGGCATAGCAGGAATAATGACGATGCTTATTGCAATGGCAAGAAGCAGTTTACTGCGGGCATTAACAAAGTTACTACTAAAAATGGGTGCTGTCATTACTAGGGCGGTAATGCGGATAAAAGGCCACATATAACTGCCCAATAAACCGGTTATTTCAGCAGTACTTAGTTCCATAATAAAAGCAAAAAGTAAGTGGACTTGATTAGCGTTTTCATCATCAGCCAATCAAAAAGGGAATATCTTCAAAAACCCTAGTAGCATAGCCTGTGAGCAAACTTAACATCCAAGGTCCGGCCATTACTAATACTAAAATAGTGACCAATAGCTTTGGAATAAAGCTTAATGTTTGTTCGTTGATCGATGTCGCAGCTTGAAACATGCTTACTAATAAACCGACAAATAAGGCCGGAAGCAATATTACGGCTATTAGCATGGTAATAACTTGCAGTGTTTGCTGCATAATGGTGAGGACTGTTTCAGGTGTCATTACAATTAAACCTAGAGGTAGAAGCTAGAAGCTAGCGTGCCCATCAGCAAGGCCCAGCCATCAATAAGCACAAACAACATTAGCTTAAAAGGTAGTGAGATCAGCATAGGCGATAACATCATCATACCCATTGCCATTAATACACTTGCCACGACTAAATCAATAATGAGGAAAGGGATAAAGATCAAAAAGCCAATTTGGAAGGCTGTTTTCAATTCACTGGTTACAAAAGAAGGTAGCAATAAACTGAAAGGAACATCGGCTGATGATTCCATTGGTCCATAGCCTCCAATTCCTGCAAATAATTCAATATCACTTTCACGTGTTTGTGCCAGCATAAATTCTTTGAAAGGCAACCCGCCATTTTGAAACGCGGTAGTAATTGATATCTCATCATTCATATAAGGTTCGACACCATTGGTATAGGCATTATCAAATACGGGATGCATTATAAAAAAAGTTAAAAAGAGTGTTAAGCCAATGAGAACTTGGTTTGAAGGTGTAGATTGAATTCCCATTGCTTGGCGTAAAATAGCCAATACAATAATAATTCGGGTAAATGACGTCATCATCATTAACGCTGCAGGTAGCAATGTTAATACGGTCATTAATGCCAATATTTGAAGTGTTACGGTGTAACTCTGTTCGCCATCCGCACCCGTGGTAAGTGTTACCGCAGGAATACCTGATGCGGCGCTTGAGATAATTGGAAAGGCTAATAGAAGAAGGGTAAACACTAGGCGAGTCATGATTTGTCACCTTGCTGCTGCTTCATCATTTGTTGTAGTTTGTCAGCAAAACCAGACGTTGCTACTTTTACTTTATTTTGAGCTTCAATATTATTTTCAAGTACATGTAAAGTTTGCACATGCTGAGCAGTTACGCCCACTAAAATCTGTTGCTCGCCAACCTGTAGCAAAATTGCCTTTTCACGGGAACCCAAAGACAAGCCTGCAATAATCTTCATTTCACCATTGACGGCACTATTAAACTGACCTGTGCGGCGTAATAACCAAGCTAAAAAGGCAATAATAGCTAAGACAAGCAATAATCCACCAAATGTTTCTAGCAAGGCGCTGCCATTTAATGGCGAACCTGAAAGTGTTTTTAATTTGTCTGTTTTATCGATCTCAGCTGCAAGGCTTATATTGGCATAGCATGAGAAAACTAAGCAAGAGAAGAGGGTGGAAAGTTTTTTCATTAGCGTAATTTCTTAATGCGTTCTTCGGCACTAATTACATCGGTTAATCGAATACCAAATTTGTCATTAACAACGACAACTTCACCATGAGCGATGAGAGTTTCATTAACAAGAACATCCATCGGTTCGCCGGCAAGTCGGTCAAGCTCAACAACTGAACCTTGACTTAGTTTTAATAAATTATTGATATTTATTTTAGTTCGACCAATTTCCATAGACATAGTGACAGGGATATTTAAAATCATATCCAAATCTAAATCTTTATGGGCACGTGGTGCGGCATCATCATCAAGCTGTGTTATTGGTGCAGCATCGACCTGTTGTTCAGAATCGGCTTGTTCTTCGAGAGCTGCAGCCCAAGGATCTTCTTCAGGCGTTGCTTCTTCAAGTGCACCCTCATCATCGGCTTGTTCTTCTAAAGCAGCAGCCCATTCGTCAGCCACTTCTTGATCTTGTGACGTTTCTTCTTCACTCATTGTTTTTCCCCTTTTGGAGCTGGTATTGTGGTGTGGTATCTTTAGGTTGCTCAATCATATTGACAACCTTTAATGCGGTTTTATTTTTGTGTTCACCGAATGAAGCTTTAAAAAATGGAACTTTTTCAACTTTGGCGGTAATACTTTTCGGCATTTCAATGGGTAAAATATCTCCCACTTTTAATGCCAATACATCACGTAGATTTGTATTAATTTGGGTAAGATCTGCAGACAGTTCGACATCAGCCCCCAGAATCTCTTCTCGCATAGAGCGACCCCACCGGCCATCGTCAGAAGCACTATCACTTTGTAATCCAGTGTCTAGCATTTCACGAATAGGCTCAATCATCGAATAGGGTAAGGTGACATGTATATCCCCGCCGCCGCCATCTATCTCAACATGGAACGTTGAAATGACAAGTACTTCACTTGGGCTGACAATATTGGCAAATTGTGGATTGACTTCATGATTCATAAATTCAAACTCCACATCTAAAATAGGAGACCATGCTTCAACCAAGTCTTTAAAACACAACTCAAGCACCATATGAATAACGCGTAATTCAGTTGCTGTAAATTCTCGGCCTTCAATACGTGCTTGGAATCGACCTTCGCCACCAAAATAATTATCTAAAATAGTGAAAACGAGTTTAGGCTCAAAAACAATTAAACCTGAACCTCTGAGAGGGCGGAATTGAATAATATTTAGACTGGTTGGGACAAACAAGGTATGAATATATTCAGAGAACTTCATTATTTGAATGCCACTAACTGAAATTTCAGCGCTACGACGTAGCATATTAAAGAAGCTAATTCGAAGATAACGTCCAAAACGTTCATTAATCATTTCCAGAGTTGGCATGCGTCCACGAATAATACGATCTTCGTTACCAAAGTCAAATTCGCGAGCGCTACCATCATCCTCTGGCTCTGCATCGGTTTCAATTGTGTCTCCGCCCATGCCTGTTAATAAAGCATCGACTTCATCTTGTGAAAGAATATCTTGAGCGGCCATAAAATTATTGCATAATCAAACTGGTGAAATAAACGGCTTCTAGCTCGCCTTCAGTTTGTTCTGCTTTTAATACCTTGTTAATAGTGGAAAGAGATTGTTCTTTTAATGCACTTTTACCTTCAGCGGTAATTAGGTCGTCATATTTTTGGTCAAAAAATAACATCAGTAATTCGTGCTGAATGGCAGGTGTATTTAGTGTGAATGCGTCAATGACTGCTTGATCACGAGCCATTACTTTCAATTTAATTTGCAGATAACGAACTTCACCATGACTTTGATCGGCAAAGTTAACTACAAATGCTTTATCAACAGTAGCGTAGATAGGAGTTTGTTTAACAGGAGCAACATCTTCAGTTGTATCACCTTCAGTAGTTTCTTCATCACCGCCCGCTAAGAAAAACCAGCCACCCGCTCCCGCTAAGGCAAGAACAACAACAGCAATGATAATAATCATTTTTTTAGATTTTCCACCGCCGCCTTCTTCACTTAGGTCTATATCGTCTATTTTTTCTGCCATCGGAACGTTCCTAAATATTAGTTATATTGTTGGTTTAGCAATTAACGTGCCTTTTATTGAAGAATAAAGCTGGTGAAGTAAACAGCATCGAGATTATCTTGTCCTGTTTCTTCTTTTAAAATAGAATTAATCGTCTTGAGAGCATTATTTTGTAACGCTTTTCTTCCTTCAATAGTTGTTACTTCTTCAAATGATTGAGATGAAAATAAAGTACGAAGTGAATCTTCTAACATGGGCAGGTTTAACTCTGCGCTACTGATTATTTCAGGATTGTGCGCCATTAAGCTGACTTTAATTTGAAGATATCGGGCTTTCTTCTTGCTTTGATTAAGAAAATTAATCGTAAAAGGTTCAGGAAATGTAAAATAAACCGCTTGAGGAGACACTTCCTCATCATCATCTCCAGCCCAAGAGGGGACAGAAAAAATACTAAGATTAATAAATGCAAATAGTAAGACGTTTGTTATTGTCAGCCGCATGCTTGGTATACTCCATGGTTTTCGATAAACTTAAGGGCACCTCTCTTGTGAGGCACTCTTTAAATTACTAGCAAGAAATGTGACAATTTTGATTAAACTGACTAAAAGGGCAGATAGATTGAATAATAACCGCAAAATTAAAGCCGTTTCATGGCTAGATAAATTGGCTACGCTGCCGCAATATTTAATACCGCAACACTTGTTGTCAGTGACTATGCACCGATTAGCAAATAGCAAAGTCATTTGGTTTAAAAACCTTTTTATTCATTTCATCGTCTCTCGCTATAAAGTGAATGTTAGTGAAGCAGCAGAACCAGATCTATCGACCTATTCAAGTTTTAATAACTTTTTTACACGTGCCTTACGTGGTGGTATTCGTCCTATTGCTGAAGGTGACAATATTATGACGTCGCCAGTCGATGGTGCTATTAGTCAAATTGGTGCCATTGAATCGGGTCGAATTGTTCAAGCAAAAGGGCGAGATTATAGTGTGCTTGAACTATTGGGTGGCAATAAAGAATTAGCAGACCAATTTGAACAAGGCCAGTTTGCAACAATTTATCTTTCGCCAAAAGATTATCATCGCATTCATATGCCGCT
Source organism: Methylophaga sp. (assembly GCA_026988435.1). Classification (GTDB taxonomy): domain Bacteria; phylum Pseudomonadota; class Gammaproteobacteria; order Nitrosococcales; family Methylophagaceae. The sequence continues at coordinate 11,491 of JALSLH010000074.1, read as the reverse complement.
GACAGGTAAGCTAAAGATGATGCGGTATGTCCCAGGGAAATTATTTTCAGTGAATCCACGTACAGCACGTGCCGTGCCAAGACTTTTTTCTAGAAATGAACGTGTTGTAACGCTGTTTGATACGTCTCAGGGACCGTTTGTAATGGTACTAGTCGGTGCAATATTTGTTGGAAGCATGGAAACAGTGTGGGCAGGGAAAATAACGCCACCCTATACTAAAGAGATAAAAGACTGGAATTATAATAGTGAAAACATAGCGTTAGAAAAAGGTCAGGAAATGGGTCGGTTTAATATGGGCTCAACCGTTGTATTATTATTGCCAGGTTCGATGTCGTCATTTAAGTCTAAGATTACTGCTGAAAGTATTATTAAATTAGGCGAAGCCATGATGTAAGTGTGAAACAAAAAAGCCAGATTAAGTTCCCTCAATCTGGCTTTCGACTTTTTTATTAGAATAGAATTCTAATCAACATTATTTCGCCATTGATGACATGAATCATCAAAGATTTGGCTGACTTCTTCTGGTCCCCATGTACCTGCTTCATATTTGTGTACAAAATCTTGTTCTTTTGACCATTTTTCGATGATGGGATCAACGGCTTTCCAAGCCAAGTCTACTTCGTCCGCACGCAAGAATAAAGAACGATCACCTAAAATAGCATTGAGGATCATGGCTTCATAGGCATCTAGTTTATGCGCTGGATCTTCATCTTCATTTGTTTCTAAACCAACTGTACGGGCAGTAATGTCCAAACCAGGTTTTTTCGCTTGCAGTTCAATACGTAAAGTATTATCTGGCTGTAATCCCATGGTGACCCAATTTGCATGGCTATTACCGATATCTGTTTCTTTAAATAATTCTTGAGGTGGCTTTTTAAAGCGAATAGCAATCATCGCTTTTGATTCTGGCATACATTTACCCGTACGCAGGTAAAATGGCACATCACGCCAGCGCCAGTTATCAATATAGAGCTTCATGGCAGCATACGTTTCAGTCACACTATTTTCTGGTGCATCATCTTCTTCCAAATAACCTTGCTGCGCTTTTCCAGCAACGGTTCCGGCTGCATATTGACCACGAAATGCATGGCTATCCACCAACTCTTCGGTGATAGGGCGAATTGATTTAAGTACTTTTACCTTTTCATCACGCAGAGATTCATCATTTAAATCTGCCGGTGGCTCCATTGCAACCAAAGTCATTACTTGTAACAGATGGCTTTGAATCATATCGCGCATTGCACCTGAATCATCATAATAACCTGCACGACCACCTACGCCTTGTTGTTCCGCATGTGTTATCTGTACATGGTCAATATAATTACGATTCCATAATGGTTCTAATAATAGATTAGCAAAACGGAAAACAAGGATATTTTGTACGGTACCTTTACCTAAATAATGGTCGATTCGGTAAGTTTGTTTTTCGGTGAAGTTACGCCCAATAACATGCTCTAATTCAGCAGCACTCTTCTGGTTATAACCAAACGGTTTTTCTACAACTAAATGACGCCAGCCTTTGTCTTCTTTGTTTAAGCCAACAGCGGCAAGGTTGTCACCAACCACTCCAAATAAGGATGGGCTGATAGAGAGATAAAATACAATATTATTCGAAAAGCTGTTGGTAGGATCATTTAATAGATCTTTTAGCTCTTGAAATGAAGCCGTGTCATTAATATCATTTTTGAAATAATTAATCTTGGCTAAAAAGTTCTCTAAAGCATCAGTGTCAACGCCATTACGTGCTTTTGCTGATACATATTCGGTTACTTGTGTTTTCCAATCATCTTGAGTCATTTCTCGGCGGCCCATACAAATGATTTTAGTTTCATCTGTTAGGCGATTTTCAAGATTTAAGTGGTAGAGTGCAGGCAATAATTTCTTTTTTGATAGATCGCCTGTTGATCCAAAGATGATAATTGTACAAGGTTTCATGTTTTCTCCCGTTGCGAGCTGTGATTTTGCTCGTTACCGTATATAATTGGGTAATTGTACCAATTTTTAGGAGTAGGGCGTGCGAAAAATTCTGTTTGCTAGTAGTGAAGTTCATCCATTAATTAAAACGGGTGGTTTAGCAGATGTTTCAGCTAGTCTACCTATTGCTCTTGCACAGCAAGATCAAGATGTGCGAATTATTTTGCCTGCCTACCGCCAATGTCTAGAAGCATTAGACAAAATTGAAACGGTTGCGACGATAAAGTTGGATGGTTTTCATGCGCCTATTGAAATTTTACAGTCAACATTACCTAATTCAGAAGTACCTATTTGGCTAGTAAACTCTCCCGAGCATTTTGATCGTGAAGGAGGCCCTTATGGTACCACTGAGGCTGGGGACTGGGAAGATAACGCGGCTAGATTTACGCTGTTTTCACGTGCTATAGCGGCGGTGGCAATGGATCAATCTGGCCTAGATTGGCAACCAGATATTCTGCATTGCAATGATTGGCAAACAGGTCTTGCACCGGCATTGATTGCGAATGAGTCTGACCGACCAGCCACGGTTTTCACTATTCATAATTTAGCGTACCAAGGTTTATATTCTCAAGATGTATTTGAAGCTTTAGATTTACCACCTTCTCTATGGCATAGTGAAGGAGTTGAGTTTTATGATTTGATGTCATTTATGAAAGGCGGGCTGATCTACGCTGATCATGTCACCACTGTTAGCCCAACCTACGCTGATGAAATATGTACTTATGAATTTGGTTATGGTTTAGAAGGTTTATTATCGCATCGCGCCGATCAAGGTCGCTTAACAGGTATTCTAAACGGTATTGATACGGATGAATGGGATCCTGAGCGTGATTCATATATCGATAAAAACTATTCAATAAAAACAATTCGACACAAATCAGCCAATAAAGAAGCACTACAAAAGTTATTTTCATTGCCAGAAAAAGAAGGTGTATTATTAATGGGCACGATTAGCCGTTTAGTTTCTCAAAAAGGAGTAGATCTCACCTTAGATGCGGTAGGAAAATTACTCGATGCAGGTGAGAATATACAGTTGATATGTTTAGGTAGCGGTGAAGCATCGTATGAACAAGACTTACGTGTATTACGAGCTCAACATCCTGATAAAGTAGGTTTACATATTGGTTATAGTGAAGAATTATCTCATCAAATAGAAGCCGGTTCTGATGTGTTCTTAATGCCATCACGCTTTGAACCATGTGGTTTAAATCAGCTATATAGCTTACGTTATGGGACGCTACCCGTTGTTAGAAATACTGGTGGATTGGCCGATAGTGTAGTCGATGCCGCGGGTGCTAATCTGAAAAATGGTTTTTCTACCGGCTTTAAATTTGAGGCCGCAACAGCTGAAGAATTAGAAGAAACCTTGCTCCGTGCAATTGGCCTATTTAAACACCCACGAATTTGGCGAAAAGTGATGGTGACAGCGATGGAACAAGATTATAGCTGGGAGAAAAGTTCTAAAGCGTATCAAGTTTTATATGATAACTTATTGAATAATTAATTAGTTGTCATCATTCTCTATGGTTGGAACGTCAGTATAACCATGAAAATAAGGCCATCCATACCCCCAGCGGAATTTAGTTGGCCAATAGGGTGAACCACCCACGCGTACACCGGCTAACATTAATTCTGCAATAAGCGGTTCACCGACTTTAGCAACACATTGCCTTAATGCTAAATCAGCATCCAGTCGTTGCTGATAAGTGCCACCACGCCAATAGGCTTTATCATGAGTAGTGCAGCAATCTAACCACAGTTTCTGTTGCTCAAAAGTACCATCAGGGAAGGCACTGCAGCCATCCGAAGTGAAAGGTTTTATTTCTTCTGCATAAACAGTAGTAAACAAGATCGAGAATAGTGTAGTGGTGATAAAGCTTTTCATCATTAAGAAGTAGCGGCTTGGCTTACTTCGCTTAAACTGACCACTTGCTGGGTAATAAACATGATTAATAAGACAGCCGCACCAAAAATATATAAACCGGAGTGTACTTGGATGCTGGCAATCGCACCTAGTTTAACGCTGACAATTAAAATGGCCACCACCATTACATCTAACATAGCCCAGCGGCCATAATCATGCATTAAATGTAGCAGTTTTTTGCGGCGTTTAGGCTGGCGTGTTGCAGGGTGAAGCAGGTTAAATAATAAAATGATTTTTGCTATCGGCATCACAATGCTGAACAGGGCAATAATAACAAATAGAAAAAATTGTCCTTCTATTAATAACTGCCAAACACCGGCCAAGATTGAAAGTGAATGTTTTACAACAATAAACTTACTTATCGTTAACATGGGGGCGACAAAGCCTATTAGCAATAAGATTGAGCTAACAACAAGTAACCAACGTAGTTGTTGCGCGCTGAGTTGTTTCATTCTGAGCTAGCTCGATCTTTCTTAGAAATATAACGTGGCTTTTCTGCATTCTTTTTAGATTTTGATTTAGCCTTATTCTTCTTAGATTTCGGTTCCAGCCCTTTTATTCTTGCAACCGGTAATTTTGTTTCTAAATGGTATTCAATACGTTCAAGATTTTTCAAATCATGATGCTCAACCAAGTTAATTGCGGCTCCTGTTTGTTCGCCTCGCCCCGTGCGTCCGATACGGTGAATATATATTTCACCTTTGAATGGAATGTCATAGTTAATTACATGGCTAATATTGGTTAAATCTAAACCCCGTGCAGCGACGTCCGTTGCAACCATTACTTTCACTTGTCCAATGCGGAATTTACGTGTTTTATCCCGTCTTACCGCTTGGTCAAAATCACCATGCATTACTTGGGCAGAAATATTACGAGATTGTAGCCAGTCAGTAAGCTCTTCAGCGCGTTCACGTTTATTACAAAAAACTAAGGCACTGCTACAGGATTCATTAGTAATGGTCGCCAATAAAAGCGCTTGTTTATGTTCTTTATTATCAGCGTAATAGATGGTTTGGGAGACTTGTTGTGATTTTTCATTGGCGGCATTAATTTGAATAATCTCAGCATCGTGCAATAATTCTTCAGCGAAGATCTCCACGCCACTGCCTGCTAATGTAGCCGAGAATAAACAGGCTTGAAAACCATCTGAAATAGTTGCTAACAAGGCTAACACATCAGGGCCTTGCCCCATATCTAACATGCGATCAGCTTCATCGATAACAACCATCTCTATTTCAGATAAATCGATTATTTCATCAGCCACCAAATTTAATAAGCGACCCGGTGTGGCGATAATAATGTCACATGCTTGTTGGGCATAATTAGCTTGTTTAGCTTGTGAAAAACCACCGGTGACTATGGCCGTATTGACCTTTATATTTTTAGCTAATTGAGTCACCACATGCTGAATCTGAAATGCGAGCTCACGAGTAGGTGCTAATATTAATATTTTAGGATCAGGGCTATTATTAGGTTCGTCAATTAATTGCTGTAAAGCAGGAAGCACAAATGCGGCTGTTTTACCGGTGCCTGTTGCTGCTCCAGCAAGCACATCTTTTCCTTCCAGAATAAAAGGGATGGTTGCTTGTTGGATCTCAGTGGGTGAGGCAAACTTAATTGAAGTAAGCGCATCAAGTAGCTTGTCATCAAGCATTAAATCATTAAATGTCATCGGGTTTCTTTAATTGTATAGGCCGTGATATAGCCGGACTTCATCATGGGAATGATGACTAGCTTTTGTTTAGGTAAAACGGTGAGATCGGCACTACCTTGACCTAGAGTAACTAAGGTTTCACTGATACCTACAGGTGAAATATGTAATAGTGTTCCTGCCATCCAATCGGTCGCATAATAATTGCCATTGTTATCACTTTCAAGGCCGTCGAGGTTACCTACGGGGGACTTATCGCCAAGGCTTTGAATTCCTTTAGTAGCAAGATTTATGGTTTTAATATGACCTGGAATAGCTGTTGCAAATCCATCGGTCATATTGCCCCAACTAGCGACACGTAGCTGATTGCCTTCAACTAATAAGCCGTTAGGTACTTCAAGTTGTTCTGACTGTAACCATCGTTCAAATTTTCCGTTACTAAGGCGATAAATTGAATTGGTCAAAAAACCGGATACATAAATATTACCGAGATGATCAGCCGCAACATCATTTAAAAATTTAGCGTTTGGCGCAGAATAACGATGAATTATTTTTTTGCTGACTAGATCTACAACGATTAACTCATTTATATCAGCAATGTATAGTTGGTCATCGACCTGCGTCATACCTTTGGGTGAATTTAAACCTTCTAGCCAATGTAGCTTGGTAATTTCCCCATTAAGTGAAACGGTTGAAATATAGCCATTACCATCCGCCTCCATTGGATTTCCGCTAACATTTGATACATACAGCTGATGACGCTTTTTATCATAAACAACAGATTCAGGCTGTTCGAAGACGGCTTCTGTTTGCCATACAGGCATTAGAATTGGCGAATCGGCAAAGCTTATTATAGGTAGGAATAATAGAATAAAGCCTAATAAACGGGTCATATTTATCTCGTGCTAAAAAGGAGTGAGGATAAATGATACCAGTATCAGCTTTGACTGGCCAAAATAGCTTGAGCGACAAGCCAATATCGGGAAAACTTTCCGATGGTGACCAATAGCAAAAACAGACTGAATTTCACCTTTAATATACCTGCAATAAAAGTAAGTGGGTCACCAATAATAGGAACCCATGCAAATAATAAGCTCCATTTTCCATAACGGTTAAATTTACTCTCAGCGTTACTAGTTTGCTGTGGCGTTAAATGAAACCACTTCTGTAAAATTGTATCTGCCCCCCAACGGCCAACAACATAGTTAACGACAGAGCCTGCTACATTGGCAATAGTCGCAATGACAATTAGAGTTGTTGGATTTTCGCCTGCGATTAACAGTGCAGATAAAACAAGCTCAGAACTGAGTGGCAATATCGTTGCGGCCAAAAAGGAGGCAAGCGCTAAACCCAATAAGCCATATTCAACTAACCATTCCATATTAGGCTTTCAAAACCAATAAACTACCTGCAACCATCACTAAACAAGCGGCAAGACGGCGAATAAAATGTTTTTCATTAAAAATACGATAACCAAGAAAAACTTGTAACACCATACCAAGCTGGAATAGTGCCAGTGAATAGGCTATTAGGAGTTTTGAAAATACCAACATCGTCATATATTGCATTAAGAAAATCAAAATACCGAGATAAAGGAATGGGTAAATATAATTTTTGGATTGCTCAAAGTCTTTAGTGAAATTATCTTTAAGAAAGAGAGTATGAGCGATGACGGCGAGAGGGAAACCAATTAAACACCAAAAGACCGTTGTTGAGATGGCATCACCCGCAACTACCGCATTTTTTAAAGGCAATGTGCCAATAGAAAATAATAAGATCGATAAAAAACGATATTGTACGCCGCGATCTGATAATAAATTTAATAATCGATTAGTGCTAAATTGGGCATTAGTAGGAAATAGAAAGTAACTACCAAGAACAATAATCGCTATGCCAATAAAACCCTGAGTATTAGGTACCTCACCCAAAAACAACATAGCCAAAAGCATTGATATAACGACTTTATAAGCGTTTAAAGGCCCAAAAATCGATAGATCTGTTTTTGATAATGACATAACCAAAAATAAGGTGCCGGCCATATCTAATAAGGCGGCAAAGAAAATATTTAACCAGAAAGTTTGGCTGAGCCCAGCTAAGCTAAAAGTCCATAGTAATGGTACACAAATCACGCTGAGCACTAGATAGGATGCCATTACTATAAAAAATGGATGTAGACCGTGGAGGGTTAATTTCTTTTGAAAAACATTGGCGAAGGATGAAAATAATAATCGACCAATGACGACGATTATTTCCATTTAGTTGTAATGGTCTAAGTGAGCAAGTAGTTTTTTAAATTTTTGATCTACTTTTATCAAAGTATGCACCGCGTCATCAAAGTGTCCATCAATATAAGAGTGAATAGCATCTTCACCTATTTCATATAAATCATCGTGTAGCTGGTGAATATTATCTAACCACTGTTTGCTAAATAATGTATCTTTTTTAAGCTGATCAATCCAAACGCCTAAGTGGCAAAGTGGAATCATTTTTATTGGTTTTGTGGTGTCAGGTGATTGGATAATATCTGCAAGGGTATTGAACCATTTTTCTGTGGTGAGCCGAATAAATTTAATTTTTATTTGTTGTTCGGTATGCGACTTTTTACCACAGTTGAGCCAGCTTTGATTAGGTGAGTATTCTGTTAGCCAAGTGGGTAGATCGTTCGCTGGCATAGGTCGGGAAATGCCATAACCTTGTGCTTCATCACATCCCATAGCAAGTAGCATTAAACCATGATTTGTTGTTTCAACACCTTCGGCAATTACTTCGCGGTTAAATGCTTGGGCTAAACCAATAACCCCATCAATAATTGCAAAATCACTAGGATCATCTAATAAATCACGAACAAAAGAGCGATCTATTTTTATTGTTTGAGCGGATAAATTACGTAAATGTGTCAGTGAAGAATAACCTGTACCAAAGTCATCAAGTGCAATACGTACGCCTAAGTCATTTTGACATATTTTAAGAATGGATCTGATGGTTGCTAGATCGCCTAATGCGCTACTTTCTAAGATCTCCAACTGGAGATGTTGTGAATCTACATTAGGGTATCTGGCTAAGCTTTTTTCAAGTTGAGTTACAAAGGAGCTGGATTGTAAATGATGTGAAGAAATATTAATGCTCACTTCAATAGCAATGCCTTGCGCAAGCCATTTATCCATTTGAGATAAGGCTTTTTCAATAACCCATTCACCTATTTCATTTTCTAAATCACTATTTTCAGCAGCAGGTAAAAAGTCAAGCGGAAATAACATACCTTGGTCAGGATGTTGCCAGCGTATTAGTGCCTCCACGCCAAATACGTCACCTGTTTTCATATTGACTTTAGGTTGATAGTGCAAACAAAACTGATTATATTGAATTGCACGCTGCAGTTCTTTAAGTTGTTGCTGCTGTTTGATTTTTTGCTGATCATCTAATGCGTCATATAATTGATATTGATTTCTACCGGCTTGCTTTGCTTGGTACATTGCATGATCAGCATGGCGGGTAAGTGTATCAATATCGCTATTATCCAGTGGATATAGAGTGACCCCAATTGAAGCACTAATAGTGTGTGTGGAACTATTGCTAATATAAGGTTCAGCTACAGACTTAAGAATTCGGTTTAGCATTTTCTCACATTCTGGAAATGACTCAATAGAACCTAATAATAATGTAAATTCATCGCCACCTTGGCGAGAAACGGTGTCTTCTTCACGAAGGTTAGATGAAATGCGCTGTGCTACTTCGAGCAAAATTTGGTCACCTACATCATGACCAAAATTATCATTAATAGGTTTGAAATTATCCAAATCAAGAAAACAAATCGCAAGTAATGTCTCGTGGCGCTTGCTTAATGCTGCGGCTTGATGAAAGCGATCTACAAATAAGGTTCGGTTTGGCAGCTGAGTTAAGGCATCATAATGGGCCATAAATTTCAGGGCATCTTGTTGTTGTCTCTTCTCGGTAATATCATTGACCAAAACGAATCGATGTGTTGGTTTGTTATTGGCATCTGTGATCTGCGTAATGGCTACTTCTGCCAGTTTTTCATTGCCATTTTTCATTTTATTCCATACTTCACCTTGCCAACGACCAGTGCGAGCAACTGATTGCTGGATGTTCGCATAAAATTCAGCTGAATATTTATGCTCTTGTGCTCGGAATATTTGGGCGGGTTGGCCAATTAATTCATTTCTGGAAAATCCCACACTGCTGCAAAAAATTGGATTGACATCAATAATAAGATCATCGTTATTAACTAAGACAATTCCTTCATGGCTATCACGAAATAGATATGAATATAACTTAAGATTTTCTTCATTTTTTTGCCGTTCCAGTTCGATTGATGCTCGAACTGCTAATGTTTTAACTAGTGAGATAGTTTGCTTATTTTCAGGTGTAGGCTGGTCATCTATAATAGATATAAGCCCTAATGTATTATTATTAGAATCTATTAATGATGTACCAACGTAACTACGGGCTTTCATTTCGACCAGCATATGGTCATCTGGAAATAATTGTTGAATATTATCAGTGTAAAACTCAACTTTAGCACTATTGTTATCGAGCACTATTTCACACGGTGTCCCCACTAAGTTGTAGGTGATATTGTCGATAAATTGGCCATTGGACCACAGTGCAATTGTGCTAGCCTGAGTTAGGTCAGCATTAACTGTGGCTATAAGGGCATAACGTACATTATGAGAAAGAGCAAGCTGGCGAACAATGAGGTGGAATATATCACGATCAGTTGTTTTTCCTGTTTCAGCTAATGTTTGTAGCACTTGTTCACTACGTTTTCGGTCAGTAACATCCATATTCATTCCCACCATTAACAGTGGTTTATTTTGTTCATCCCATTCAACAATTTCACCGACGGCAGATATCCATTTCCATCCGTCTTTTCGAGATTTCACCCGGTATTCAACTACAACTGGTTCATTAGTGTCTATGCAGTGATAAAATGATTCCATTGTTGTAACGCGATCATCGGGATGCATATTAGCTTCCCAAAGCTCGACGGAGAAATCTATCGCTTTGCCTATACCTAATTTGGCGCGGTACTCATCACTAACATTAATTTTCATTGTTTGTAGATTGATCTCATACCAAGCTTGGTCAGCTGTGGATAAGGCATGCTCAAGACGTTGTTGATTTGTAATAAGTGCTTTTGATTGTTGTTGTATCTGGAACTCTAGGTCTCTAGCTTTACTACTGATATATTGGGTAGCGACTAAATATATGGGGTAGGCAAACCATAAAAAAAGCATAGAAAATGCAATTATTTTATAAAGGTGCTGACTTAATAATGCCTGAATCTCATCAATGGCCAGATCAGCTACTGCAAGATAAAACGTCCCGTCTTCTGAATAATGAGGTATGAAAGCACTGCGAAAACTTCCCCATTGATCGGTATATTCTAGAAAAGTAGCTTGTTTTGTTTTAAAAATTTCATATACACGTGGATCAACATCATCGTAATGATCGAAATAAGAGGTCATTTCTTCGCCTAATACGCGTTCCTCTTTTGTGGCGCTAGATGATGTGAATAAGATTTTCCCGTCGCGTAATATTAAGGTGTAGATGTACACTATATCTGTATTTTCAGTAAAGTTAGACAGAGTACGCATATTCTGAGTATCAGCTTGTGATGATAGATCACCTTTAACCATATCTTGATGGTGGAGCTTGGCGGGTAAAAGAAGTGACGCCGTGAGTGCGGCAGTTTCTAGTTGTTGATCTAATGAGGCATAGATTCTATCTTTTTCATGGTTAAAGCTATAATAAGCAAATCCTATTACCCATATTACATAAATACTTATGGCAATAAATATACGGTATTTTAAAGGGACATTTAACAGCGACATGTTAGAAAAACAATTCTCAAAAGTAATGTGTAATCATATATAAAAAAGAAACGTATTTTATAGGTATTCAACAAATAATTCTGTGTC
>JALSLH010000073.1 GCA_026988435.1 Methylophaga sp. | reverse complement strand
ATTAAGATCACTATTAGGACCGCGCCGCCATTCTCTAATAGCAGCTGTATGCCAAAAAGATTACTGTTCAGTAGTTCCATGCTTTTCTGCGTTTTGGGCTACTAATGCTGAACTTTCTTCATCTAAAATTTGTACTAAGCGATTACTTTTACTAGAAATGGCACTGTGAATCAACATAATTGGAATCGCTACCGCTAAACCTAATTCTGTTGTTACCAATGCTTGAGAAATACCACCTGACATCAGTTTAGGGTCGCCCGTACCAAATAAAGTAATTGATTGGAATGTTTCAATCATGCCTGATACCGTGCCCAATAAACCCAGCATCGGCGTGATGGCAGCGATAATGGCCAAGGTTACGATGCCACGTTCAATTTTAGGGATTTCTCGTAAAATGGCTTCATCTAATTTCAACGATAAGGTTTCAACATCTTGCGAACCTGTTTCACTGTAAACCGATAAAATTCGGCCTAATGGATTCTTTAAACTGACCTCCGTATTTTTTTGTTGTGCCGAGACTCCACGGCCAACTACCGTCAAAGAGATGAACCGCAACAGCGCAACAAGTAAACCAATCGCACCTAAACCTAAGATAATATAGCCAATCCAGCCACCTTGTTGAATACGTTCTTTCAAGTCAGGTGCTTGAACCAATAATGCTAAAATAGCGCCGCGTGTTGGATCAACCACCACCGGCATAAGGCCAGAATCGGCTCCCGCCCCTTCAAAATCAGTCACGAGTTGACGCAGACGCTCAACAGGTTGACGGCCTAATTCAACTAAACTGCCCGTTTCAGGTAAATAGCGTAAAAAGTTACCTTCGCTAAAGGCCGTAAATACACCTATTCTTGTTACTTGCTGATCTTCAACTACACCTTCTGCCGTAATAACAGGTACGGTAAATTGAGTAATTTTTCCTGATTCCGTCATTTCTTCTTGAATCAGTAGCCAGAAATCACGCAATTCCTTAATTGTTGGTTGTTGTTTACGTTCAGCCAATGTTGTTAAAAACTCACCTCGATCAGGTTTCTGCGCCGAAGTCATTGAGCTTTCTAATACGCTACGACTGTCGTTTGCCATCTGACGAACCGTGCCGAATAACTCGCCCAATGATCCTGACTTTTCTTGCAGCAGTGTTTCTTTTTCAGCTAATTCCGTTTCTTGAGCTTGAAATGCTAGGTTTAACAAGGTTGTTCTACGTTCTTGCTCAGCTAATTGTGTATTAGCTTGAGCCAATAGCTTTGCTTGCCCGTCTCGTGCGGCAACAAATTCTGCTTCACGCTTTTTATTTTGTTGTTGCTCTAAAATACTTTCGCGTTTAACTTGCTTTAATAAGGCATCTAAATCTTTTGGTTTTTCTGCTGCTTGCAATGATGGCATAGCAAGTAGACCCACCAATAATGTTGAGATAATTAATTTCATTGCATCACCTCCGCAGTTTGCGTCGGCAACACCAGTAAGTCAGGTGGCAATTGTTTTTTAGCAACCTTTAAGCCTTGCTCTATCGCTGAGCGATATTTATCATCTAATTGTTGCCATTGATTATCGTTCCAGATACCTGCTTCAAGGCCATCAAGCGTCAAATAATACAAACTCACACGACCAATACGAAGAAAATCTACAGTACGCGTGCTATCACCCACCACCAAATCACCACGATAAGCCTCAATGGTACGACCATATTCCGTCTCAACTTGGTAGGCTTCTAAAATGCGGCGATATTTCTCAGCGATAGTGACATCTGCACGCTCCATCAATGTTTGTAATTGCAGAATACGCTGTTGGCGCTCTTCAGGTAGGAAAGGAATATCTAATTCAACAAATTGAACCATCGTATCAATCATTTTTAACATAAGTGGCACGATATCTCTTTGAGTATTTTCTATATTGTGCAACTGTTCTTCCATCGAGCTCAGTTCTTTCTTTTGCGATGTGACTAATTTTTCAAGCTGGTCATTATACGCGCGTAAACTAGCTGTCTGCCGTAATGTCTCGCGGTACGTTGCAACCATATCCTTTGTTTCATTGGATAAATTGTCAACTTTTTGTTGTGATTTTTGGGCGGCAATATCTGTTTTCACTTGTGTGTCTACCGCCTTGTCAAGCGTGCCAGAAATTGAGCTTAGAGGTAAAAGTAGAGCTGTTACTATTGCGAATGAAAATTGATGGTTCCATTTAATCTTCTGCATTATCGTTTCCATTTTCCTTTAGAAAGTAGCGGTTGGGGTGCCGACTTGCGAAAGCATAAGATTAAACTTAAAAAGGACTATTATCAATAGGTAATATCCCTAAATAAGGAATAGCTTCACACTATTTTTGTTAAACATATTTTAAGGGTTAGCTCACCACAGCAATCTTGGCTTATCTATACCCCAATTACTTGAAGATGCAGATTTCAGAGCTTAGCACGAAGGTCAGAACAAGGCGCAATGTGAAGGCAATGACTCGTCCTTGTCGAGCATTGCAACGCAGTGCTGGCATTCGTGCTAAGCTCCTGCAGGGCAAGAGGATAAACCATTATCTTCGTCGTTATAAAACTTAGAATTAGAACGACTAATTCCTGCGTTTTATGCCTAGAATATAATGGCTTCTTCTCTTGCTGAAACCTGCATCTTCAAGTATTTTGGGTATATATTAAACGGCAAAAAAAAGGCCTGACACCTAATAAAAGTTGTCTGGCCTAAACCTTCAAAAAGAAGGAGAGAGAGAAATATAAGTTCCGGAAGCTGAATTCCTATAACTTGTTGCATAGAATACAGCGTGCAAACTTATTTTAAATGAGCGACTTATCCCGATAATTCAGGAATTATTTCCCAACTCTGCCTAGTCAACTAACTTGATAGGCCATGACTAATGGCAAAACGCATCAATTCGGCCGTTTTGCTGATAGCAAGCTTACTTTTTATTTGAGTGAGGTTATTTGCGACGGTTTTATAACTAATTCCTAATACACCTGATATTTCAGTCATGCTTTTCCCTTCACCTAATAAGCGTAGAATTTCTAATTCTCGCCGTGATAAATCACTTAAAGCACTGGTACCTGCGCCAATATTGAGCATAGCTAATTGCTGTGCAACATCTGGGCTCAAATAGGTTTTTCCTGCTAGCACATCCTCTACTGCTTCAACTAAATGGTCTGCCGCATTATTTTTAGTGATATAACCTTTTGCACCAGCTTGCATAGCTCGAGAAGCAAAAACAGGATCTTCGTGCATACTAAACATCAGCACCTTGGCATCTTCACGATTCGCTCGTATGCGGCGCAACACCTCAAGCCCGCCAATTCCCGGCAGTGTAATATCTAACAACACCATATCTGGATAAGTTTCCTGAAAAAGTCGATAGCCCTCTTCTCCCGTCTCCGCTTCTATCACTTTAACAGCAGGGATCTGCATGATTAATTGACGACAGCCTGCACGTACAATGGGGTGATCATCTACTACTAAAATAGTGGTTACATGTTTCATTTTTTATTATCCTCTAGTGGTATTAACACCCGCACTTGCAGACCACGCCCTTCCTCAGTATCAAAAGCAATTCGTCCGCCTAATGCTGAGACACGCTCTCGCATACCAATTAACCCGAACCCGCGCACGGTATCTGCATTCAGGCCGACACCATTATCGGTAACTGTCACCTTTAATGTTTGGGCATCCAGTTTCATCTCTACTCGCACATGACTAGCTTTTGCGTGACGAACACAATTTGTTGTACATTCTTGAACGATTCGGTAAATAGTAACCTGTACCGTATCAGGCAGATCTTGAAACTCACCTACAAAATCCCATTCCCAGTCTATCTCTGGTTGTCTATCACGCCAATTTCGCAACATATCACGCAGTGCATCCGATAAGCCTAAGTCATCTAATGTCATCGGCCTTAATCGACTTAACATCTTACGCACCAGTGACTGAACATGTGTCGTTATGGTTTTGACTGAGTCTACCTTTTGTTGCACTTCAACCAATAAATGTTCACCGCCAATCCGTTCAATATCCGCCAAATCCACACGTATTCCAAATAAACAAGGGGCGAGTTCATCATGTAATTCACGAGATAGTTCTCTTCGTTCTGTTTCTTGAACCGTCAGCATATTTTTAGCTAAATCATGGTTCTCAGCCATCGTTTTCTCCATCACATTAACCATATGATTAAAACGAATCTGAATGGACGATAATTCTTTAACAACCGATGTTTCTACTTTTGCAGAGAAATCTCCTTTCTCCAATTGACCTAGTGCGTACTCTAATTCCCCCAAGGGTTTTAGGCCTTGCCTTAATGCCATATAAATTAGGCTTACAATTAGTAGTAGAAAGAAACTACCCAACCAAAATAACACACGCACATCTTGCCATACCTCGGTAACTTCATCACTAGGATCAGCCTCAACAACTAAATATCCGTATGATTTACTGCCTTTAGTAATAAGCCGCCTAAAGGCCACCGCCTCCGGCTCCATAATTTTAATAAACCAATCCGGGGCATCAGGTTTATTGAAAAATTTTGCATTTTCCTCTTGGCCAATTAATGGCTGACCGTGCATATCTTCAAACCAAGCTCGAATATGTCGTGTATCGCGCACACTATCAACAATCATTCCCAAACGGTTACTAATATCATTAGAAAAACGTAATGTCGGGAGCGCATTAATCAAAAGCCCTTTTGCTAAATTGGTACTTGATTCCATTTCAGCTGACAGAGCTTGTTTGGCATTTTTAACCATAAAATAACCGGCAGCCATAAAATTAATTAATAATATAATGGTTACAATAACTACTATTCGAAATTTTAAACTCATAATTGATCGGCATTTTTGCTGAGATAAGCTAGAATTATCGCATATATTTTCATAAGACTTTAGGATTCCACCATGACAAGCAACCACGACCTATTTTCTCAAGCTCAGCAACATATACCGGGCGGCGTTAATTCACCTGTTCGCGCCTTTAATGGCGTGGGTGGTGACCCGATATTTTTCCGCGAAGGTAAAGGCGCATGGATCACCGATGAAGAAGGCAAGCGCTATATTGATTATATCGGCTCTTGGGGGCCTATGATTTTGGGGCATGCTGATGCCAATGTAATTAGCGCTGTACAATCTGCCGCAGCTAATGGACTAGGGTTTGGCGCACCGACTTCTATTGAAATAGAGATGGCCGAAACATTATGTCGACTCGTACCTTCAATGGAATTGGTACGTATGGTGAGTTCTGGCACTGAGGCCACAATGAGTGCTATTCGCCTTGCTCGTGGCTTCACTGGTCGCGACAAGATCGTTAAATTTGAAGGCTGTTATCACGGCCATGCCGACTCATTATTAGTTAAGGCCGGCTCGGGGGCACTCACATTAGGTGAACCTTCATCAGCTGGAGTGCCCGCCTCATTAGCCGAGCATACTTTAACTTTAAACTATAACGATCTTGATTCTGTCCGTGAATGTTTCGCCGAATTAGCCGACCAAATTGCCTGTATTATTGTTGAACCTGTTGCGGGAAACATGAACTGTATTCCACCACAAGATGGATTTTTACAGGGGCTGCGGGAAATTTGTGACCAATCTGGTGCCGTGCTTATTTTTGATGAAGTCATGACAGGCTTCCGGGTCGCTCTAGGTGGAGCACAACAATATTATGATGTGAAACCCGATCTCACAACACTAGGTAAAATTGTGGGTGGTGGTTTGCCCGTTGGTGCATTTGGTGGCAAGCGTGAGGTGATGGAATTTATCGCCCCACTTGGTCCCGTGTATCAAGCCGGTACATTATCAGGTAACCCCGTGGCTATGGCGGCTGGTCTGGCAACCCTTACTGGCGTACAAACTCCTGATTTCCACAAAAACTTAAGTGCGACAGCTGAAAAATTAGTTACGGGACTAAAAGCATTAGCTGATAAAGCAGGTATTCCACTGGCAACCAATCAAGTGGGTGGCATGTTTGGCATATTTTTCACCGATGAACAAAAAATCACCCGCTTCGAACAAGTGGTTGCTTGCGATCAAGAACGCTTCAAAAAATTCTTCCACGGCATGTTAGAACAAGGCGTTTATCTTGCACCTTCTTCTTATGAAGCAGGTTTTGTTTCAGCTGCTCATGGTGACGCTGAAATTCAGGCAACTTTAGATGCCGCTGAAAAAGTATTTGCCACCTTAACCAAAACATAAATGCAAGCTTACCAGCCGCCTTTTACCATCACGCCAACAATCATTGGGCTAATCTCTGATATCAGTGAAAGCTTGGGACGTCTATCCGTTTTGGAAAGTGAAAAAAGTTTGCGCCTTCGTCGCATTAACCGTATTCGTACCATTCAAGGCTCATTAGCTATTGAGGGGAATACATTAAGTAAAGATCAAATCACTGCAATTCTTGATGGTAAAACAGTGATTGCTCCACCCCGTGAGATTCAAGAGGCGCGTAATGCGATTAATGCCTATGAACAGTTTGAAAGCTGGCATGCCTCAAATGAAGATCATTTATTGGATGCCCATCAAATATTAATGGCTGGATTAATCGACGATGCAGGGCGGTATCGCAGTGGCAATGTAGGTGTGATGAAAGGTAAACATGTTGTACATATGGCACCGCCTGCTAATCGTGTCAGACTACTTATGGATGATCTTCTTCAATGGCTTGCCACAACAGATCAACATCCCTTAATTGTAAGTTCAGTGTTTCACTATGAATTTGAGTTTATTCATCCCTTTGCTGATGGCAATGGTCGCATGGGGCGATTATGGCAAACATTAATTCTCAGTCAACGGAATCCATTATTGGGTCAGCTACCCGTCGAAAGTATGATTCACCAGCAACAACTTGACTATTATCAAGCATTAAATGACAGCACTCAAAACACTGATTCATCCCCTTTTATTGAGTTTATGCTTGCAACTATTTTAACAACCATCAAAACTAGCACTAGCCCCCAAGAAAGCCCCCATCTCAACCCCCAAGTTAAACAGTTGCTAAATGCTTTGGAAAAGGCTTCATATCCAATGAACCGTAATGAATTACAATCCCAACTTAAGCTCAAAGATCGTAAATCATTCCGTGAACGTTATCTCAAACCAGCTTTAGATAAGGGCTTAATTGAGATGACCATTGCAGACAAACCCAATAGCCGCTTGCAAAAATATGCGATAACGGAGCAAGGTAAACGAGTGGCTAGAATGTGATGCGTAAGATTATTTTATTACCTTGCTTTCCACAGGTTTAAGTCAAAATGAGTCAATGTCATAAACTCTTTACTACTCTATTACTTATTTTTTTAAGTCATGCCCTCTCTGCAAAAGATCCGGAACTATTGTTACTCAAAACCTATGATGATTCGCAGGATGTAACGGGCTGGTTAATGAGTGAAAAATTAGATGGTATGCGCGCCATTTGGGATGGAGAAACACTTAAAAGCCGGCAAGGAAATAAGATTGCGGCACCTGAGTGGTTCTTGCAGGCTTTGCCTCCTTTTGCTGTGGACGGTGAACTTTGGACACAACGTGATGACTTTGAAAATATCACCTCGATTGTTCGCCAACAAAAACCAGACAAACGCTGGCAAAAGATTAGCTATCAGATCTTTGAAGTGCCTAGTCAACAAGGTGGTTTATTAGAGCGTCTCACTATTTTACAGAATTATTTAGCGCTTCACCCCAGCCCTTTCATCGTGATCATCCCGCAGGCTACTGTTCAGTCGGCCGAACATTTAAAAGCGGAATTAGCCAAGGTTATCTCATTAGGCGGTGAAGGATTAGTTGTTCGAAAAGCTGACACCCCATATATCACCGGACGTTCAAACTACGCCCTGAAGGTCAAACAATATCAAGATACTGAGTGTACCGTTATTGCTCATAAAGAAGGAAAAGGTAAATACCTTGGGCAGTTAGGCTCCCTGCAATGCCAGCTATCGTCAGGAATTACGTTTTATATTGGCTCAGGTTTATCCGACCAACAACGACAATCGCCTCCTAAAATAGGTAGTATAATTACCTTTAAATATTATGGCTTCACTAAAAATAACATTCCCCGTTTCCCAGTATTTTTAAGAATTAGGCAACCATATAAGGAGCCTCGATAAATGAACACACTTTATTGGCACGATTATGAAACCTTTGGCATTGATCCTCGCTACGATCGTCCTTCTCAGTTTGCCGGCATTCGCACAGATGAAGATCTAAATATTATCGGCGAACCACTGATGATTTATTGCAAACAAGCAAATGATTACCTTCCTCAGCCACAAGCTTGTTTAGTCACGGGGATCACACCACAAGAAGCCAATGAAAAAGGGGTTGCTGAAGCCGAATTTATCAAAAAAATTCATGATGAGTTTGCAGTACCAAACACCTGTGGCGTCGGTTATAACAGTTTGCGATTTGATGATGAATTTACTCGCTTCACCTTATACCGCAATTTTTATGATGCTTATGCCCGTGAATGGCAAAATGGTAATAGCCGTTGGGATATTATTGATATGGCGCGTTTAACACGTGCTTTACGCCCAGAAGGTATTAATTGGCCTGATCGTGAAGATGGTAAGCCTAGCTTTCGATTAGAAGCATTAACCGCGGCAAACAATATCGAACATCAAGGTGCACATGATGCTTTAGTTGATGTCTATGCCACTATTGCACTAGCAAAACTCATTAAAACTGCGCAACCTAAACTCTATGAGTTTGTGTATCAAAATAGACGTAAACAAGCTATTGCACCGTTATTAAATTTACGAGACCGAACACCGGTTATTCATGTGTCGCGAATGTATCCAAGCGAATATTGCGGCACAGCACTAATTGTTCCTATCGCTAAAGATCCGACTAATAATAATGGCATTATTGTTTATGATCTTCGCCATAGCCCTGAAGCATTAATTAATGAAGATGCCGATACATTGCGAGAATGGTTATTTACACGCACAGCTGATCTGCCCGAAGGCGTTATCAGACCGGCATTAAAAACACTTCATATCAATAAATGTCCTGTTATTGTGCCTGAAAGCACACTTAATGATACAGCGGCAGCGCGACTTGATATTGATCGCGAACTACATTATCAACATCTTCAAATGCTTAACGATGCCGGTGATTTAACTAAAAAAATTAATGAGATCTTCACCAAACCAGATTATGAGACCATTGATGATCCCGATGCGGCATTATATGGTGGTGGTTTTTTCAGTGACAATGACAAACGAAAAATGGAGCTTATTCGCAGTGCTGATCCGGAACATTTAGCAACGATGTCAGTGCCTTTTGATGATCAACGCTTGCCCGAAATGCTATTTCGTTATCGCGCTCGTAATTGGCCAGAAAGTTTATCTGAGGAAGAGCAACAGCAATGGCAATACTATCGTCAGCAACGCTTAAATTCAGATAATCCTAAAATTCTCTCTTTCGAACAATTTTTTAATGAAATAGAACAGTGCCAAGATGACATTTCAGTAGAACAACAAACTGTTTTAGATAGATTAGAAACCTATGGAAATCAGCTAAAACTTGAACTTAGTTCTCATTAATTAAAAATAATGCCGCTTATATGACTTGTCTAGTACCAAAGTACAATACACATAGTTATAAAAACAGCCTATTATTACGACTATGAAAAAGCCAAACTTGGTGTGAACCAATGTACGGAAAATTACAGGTCTTAACTTGAATTTAAGATGGCTGAATTGCTCACTATAAATTTAATAATTAATAACAATAAGTGAGATAAAATTATGAAAAAATTACTAATCGCTTTCTTTAGCCTATTTGTCATGGCTAATGCTAATGCTGCAATTATAACGACAGATCTGACAAGTGATACATACATTACAAATAACGGTTTAGATTGGACATGGGCTTCTCCTGTAGCAGCTGAAAATTGGGGTGGTGGCAATGTATTGAAGGCTCCATCTTTTCATGCTGGATGGAGATATGCGACACTATTAGAACTAGATTATCTTGACTCAATATTAGATTTATTCTTTGATGCAAACGGTGGTCAAATTCAGTCAGCACAATACTGGAATACTACTTTTACTCATGTAGATTCGGGAGATTGGAATGCAGGTTCTATTGCTAGCGGACCTGGTACACCTGGCTATAACAGTTATTTTGAATCAGTTTATGTTCGCGATGTTAATGTAAATGCAGTACCTGTTCCCGCGGCATTATTCTTATTTGCTCCAGCATTATTAGGTTTCTTAGGTTTACGTCGTAAAATCACAACAGCCTGATTAAATAACTCGAAACAAAAATAATAAAAAGCCGCGATGGTTTCCCATCGCGGCTTTTTTATGCCCGTTTTATTCGACATTCCGTTAAAATGATTGAATGCTAGATTCAACGCCTATTCTTCTTACAACACTAAATGCCCGTTATATGCATACCGCTTTTGGTTTGCGTTATCTACAAGCGAATCTAGGTGAATTAAAAGAACAATCCAAGATAATAGAGTTCACTATTCAAGAGCTACCTATCAACATTATTGAGAAATTACTCGCTCAACAACCTAAAATCATTGGTTTTAGCGTTTATATTTGGAATATCGCAGAGATCAGTAAAGTCGTTGCCATGTTGAAGCAAATTGCACCTGACATCAGTATTATTTTGGGTGGTCCAGAAGTCAGTCATTATCCTGATATGCCAAGTGTGACAGGCTTAGCTGATTATATTATTTCGGGAGCAGGTGAAGTCAGTCTGCCTGAATTATGCCAACAAATACTTACTGGTAATCAACCTGAAAATAAGTTTATTGAAGGTGAGAGCATAGCACTGAATAAGTTAGTTTTGCCTTATGACTTATATAATGACGAAGATATTCGTAACCGATTAATTTATGTTGAAGCCTCGCGGGGTTGTCCGTTTAAATGTGAATTTTGTTTATCCGCTTTAGATAAAACGGTTACGGCTTTTCCGCTCGACTCGTTCTTCAATGAAATGGATAATCTATTGCAACGCGGTGTGCGTAATTTTAAGTTTATTGATCGCACCTTTAATCTTAAAGTCAGTACCAGTGTCGCTATTTTAGAATTTTTCTTAGAACGCATGACAGATGACTTATATTTACATTTTGAAGTCGTGCCCGATAATTTGTCTGATAAACTAAAAGACGTATTACAGCGATTTCCTAAAAACAGATTGCAATTTGAGATTGGCGTGCAAACCTTTGATGCTGATATTCAAACTTTGATCAGTCGCAAGCAAAACAATGAAAAAACCAAGGCTAATATTGTTTGGCTTAGAGAGAATACTGGCGCTCATTTACACACCGATCTTATATTTGGATTGCCCAGTGATACTTTAGAGAATTTTGGTGATAGCTTTGATCAATTAATCGCTTTAAAACCGCATGAGATCCAACTGGGCATATTGAAACGCCTTCGTGGTGCACCGCTCAATCGCCATAATGAAGAATACCAATTACGCTATAACCCTGAAGCACCTTATAATATCCTAAGCACACGAGATATTACTTTCCCTGAAATGCAGCGCGTTAATCGTTTTGCACGTTATTGGGATATGATTGGTAATTCCGGGCGGTTTACAAATACACTGCCTTTAATCTTGGCTGAACAACCTTTCGAGAATTTCATGCAATTATCTGATGCTTTGCATCAATTGGCTGGTAGCTCATGGAAGATTGCACTTAAGCGCTTGTTTGAACTGATTTACACAATACTCACCGAACAAATTTTCCTATCAGAAGAAACAGTAAAACAAGCTCTAGCATTAGATTATAGCCGTGCAAAGCTGAAAGGCGTTCCCGCTTATGAGCTTGATTCTCCGGCCCAAAAGCAGAAGAAACAGGGCGTGGCTAACAAGCGCCAGTTATCGCATCAATAATTCACCGGGATCCAAATATAACATCTTCTTCCAGCCTTGTGTCGAGCCATCGATTCGCCAAACATACGGCAATAAGGTCACGATTGAATAATGCACATGGGGTGGTTTTCCTTTTGCATTGCCGCTATCTCCAACCAAACCTATCTGCTCACCTGCTTTCACATATTGCCAACGCTTAACCGCTGAGTATTCAAGATGAGCATAATAATGCAATCGCCATTTAGGGCCTAAGCTTAAGATCACCTTGCCACCACGAGCAAGCTCTCCTGTGTACAAGATAATCGCAGGACTAGATGACACCAAGGCCTTGCCTTTATCAGCAAAAATATCTATTCCTTTATGTACACCAGACTTGCCCCAAGGCTCATACCAAAATGACTGCTCATTCCAATCCTTAGATGTGGCTTCCTCGACCGGGATCTGTAAATTTTCTGGAATTAAAAAACCAACAATTAAAACTATCAATACAAAAGTGAGGAAAGCTTTTTTTATACTCATACGCTCTTATTCGTATTTGGTAGCACTTTTCTCTAATGCTACACACTCCGGCGTATCCGTTGCACCGTCCATGAGTTGAGGGCAACTTAACGATGATAAACTCGTCATACAAGCTGATGCTTGTTGACGTAAATCATCATATTCTTTGATACTTTCATTGCTAAACTCTGTTGCCATTGCCTGACACATTCCATCCATTGATGACAGCACCATCGATTTCATATCGGCGGACATTTCCTGTCCTTCTAGCTCAGTCAATGCACATGATTTTATCTTTTCGCATAATTGCAAAGATTGCTGATCAATGGTGTCGGCTGATGCTATCTGAAGAGCAGTTAAAAACAACATTGCTATGATATATTTCATTTTTTCACCTATTTTTTTTGAGACCTTTGCACGAGTTGTCTCTTTATTAAACAATTAATTTACTTAAGGTTCTAAATTCTGAATGTTTTGCATTAGCCAACCATTCAAACACTGCGGATTCTGTATTAGTAATTATCACACCCGCTTGGCGGAGCCGTTGCAGTGCATTATCTTGATTTTGTTGCGTACGCGAACAGATAGCATCTTCAACGACAAATACTTGAAAGCCTTGTGCAAGTAATGCCAGTGCTGTTTGCAGCACACAAATATGTGCTTCCATGCCCGTTAATACGACTTGTCGCCGATGACTGCTTCGCAATGATGACATAAACGCTTTCGAGTCCGCACATGAAAAACATGTTTTCTCTATTTTATTTGATGATGAAATATGAGCTTGCAATACTTCGACCGTTTCGCCTAGTCCTTTGGGATATTGCTCCGTCACCACAATAGGGATATTCAATTGGTCTGCCACTTGGCCTAAAATAGCAGCCTGACTAACCATTGCTTTACCTCTATGCTCTGGCATAGCTGAAAGTAAACGCTGCTGAATATCAATAATGACTAAAAAGCTATTATCTTCTTTCAATATCGCAGATACAGGTGTGGCCATCTTATTTTATTCAGATAGCCACTGATTAATTTGTTCTAAATCCGTTTGTGCTATCGAACCTGCAGCTTGCTTTAAGCGAAGGCTAGAGAGTATGTAGTCATAACGCGAACTTGCATAATCTCTTCGTGCCCGAAATAAATCACGGCGCACATTTAATACGTCAACCGTAGTTCGAGTTCCCACTTGATAACCTGCCTCTGTAGCTTCTAATGCTTTTTCATTTGAAACAACGGCCTGCTTCAGTGCTTCTACTCGGCTGATACCTGACATCACGCCGTTATATGCTTCGCGGCTTTGTCTTACAACACTACGGCGCTGCTGTTCTTCATTTTGCATTGCCTGACTTAAGCGATGCTCTGCTTCACGTGTTTGTGAGCGCACGCGTCCACCCACATCAAATTCGACATTAAACTGTAAGCCTAGTGTTGATTGGTGTGTTTTTGAACCACCAAAACTACCATCACTTGAAGAGTCATATGCCTTTTGCCCAACCAAATCTAATGTTGGATAATGGCCGCTTTTTTGTAATTTAATAGTTTGCTTTGCATCTTCAACCGCGAACTGGGCAACAATGATTGCTGGGTTCTGACTTAATGCATTTTCACTCCATTGTTCTATATCTTCCGGCTGTGGTCTCACTAATTCAGTATCATCTTTTAACGAAGCCAATGTCTCTATATATTGTCCCAATGGTTCGCGTAAACGCTCTTTACTATTTCTGACTTCATTTTCAGCGCCAATAACCGATGCGTGAGCCAAATCATAGGCTGCCTGTGATTCCGTTACATCGGTAATGGTTGCAATACCAACTTCAAACCGCTGATTAGTTTGTTCTAACTGGCGTGCAATAGCTTCGCGCTCTGCTAAAGCAAACGTTTCATCATCTTGTTTTGCTAATACATCAAAATACCGTTCGGCAACACGTACAACTAAGTCTTGATTTACTAATGAATAGTTTGCCGCTGCTTGTGCAATAGCGATGCTGGCTTTGTCTTTTTGAATGTAATTTTGTTTTTTATACAATGGCTGAGTAATAGTTAAAGCATAACCATGTGTATTAAAGTCTCGGCTTCCGCCCAGATTTAGGCTTCCTCCCAAACCACTAGACGATGTATCTTGCCAGTTTTTCTTGGTATTTGCATTGAAACCTAAGCTTGGTAAGAAGTTAGCTCTACTTTGTGCATCTAATTCACCTACCGCTAATTGTGATGCATATTCTGCCAATATTTGTGGATCATTCTTTAACGCTAATTGATAAACGTCCACTAAATCTTCAGCGTAACTATTTACTGAAATCAGCATTAAGCTTACAAGAGTGCTCATTGTTAATGTTTTCATCATATTTCCCTTTAATAAACCGTCATACTGGTATCAACATTGGTAGCCCAGCTGTTCATGCCACCAGCCAAATTGATAATATCGCTAAAACCCATTTGCTCTAAAAACTGCCCTATCTGATCACTGCGCTTTCCTGAGCGACAAATCACAACCACGGTATCGTTTTTATGTTTTTCTAATACATTCAATTGACCGGGCACACTCTGCATCGGAATATGAATAGCATCTTCTAACATACCAAATTCTAATTCTATATCTTCACGTACATCTATTTTTATGGCATCAACGCCCGTAGCTAAAAAGTCACGTAGTTCTGTGGCAGTCATTTGTCTCATTTATTTTCTCTTAAAACTTAAATTCTGGTTTAGGCTCGGCGTTAATCATCGCAGGGATCACTGTTTCAAATACGGTCTCAGTTTCCCACTCTCGCTCTGCCGTACGCCTTATTATTTGCGCAGTCATGGCGGGAGCTATACCTACTACTGCTAGCATGCGCCCCCCCACTTTCAGAGTCTGTTTATAGCGGTCAGGAACATCAACAAAAGCTGCGGTAGCGATAATCACGTCAACCCTGTCAGGAAAATCCCAACCTTGTGCGGCGTCACCTATGTGAAAGGCTATATTTTCAATATTACTCAGTTTCTGTTGCGCTTGCTCTGATAACTCGGCAATTAATTCAACAGTGGTCACCTGCCCAGCAAGTTGAGCTATTAATGCGGTGAAATAGCCGGATCCAGTACCAATTTCTAATACCTGTTCTTGTGGTTGAATATCTATAGCTTGCAAAAACCGACCTTCAACTACAGGTGACAGCATGGTTTGACCAAAGCCAATTGGCAACTGAGTATCAGCATAAGCTAGTGACACAAAATCGTCAGCCACAAAATCTTTTCGCATCACCGTGGCCAATGCATCTAAAACACGAGGTTCTAGCACATCACTAGGTCGAACTTGTTGCTCAATCATATTGTAATGAGATTTATTAAGATTGCTCGCCATCTTATTGTCCTAGAACAAATTTATTATATTTTACAAGGATAAGTCTTTTTTTATCTCTACGCAAGTTACTGACCACTCTGAGCCCATGTATCTCGCAAGGTAACGGTACGATTAAAGACCAAACCACCTTGTTTACTAAGTTCACTATCGGCACAAAAGTAACCTTCCCGCTCAAATTGATACACTGCGCCTGGCTGTGCTGTAGCTAAGCTTCTCTCCACCACACTCTCTGTTAGCGTAACTAATGAATCTGGATTTATATGTGAAGTGAAATCATCAACCTCTTTGTCACTATCGGGGTGAGGATGATTAAACAGGCGATCATAAACCCTTACTTGCGCCTTTATGCCATGTTCAGCAGAGACCCAATGAATCACACCTTTAACCTTACGCCCTTCCGGGTTTGCGCCTAATGTTGCAGGGTCATAACTACAATGCAGCTCAATAATCTCGCCACTATTATCTTTGATAACGTCGTCGCAACGAATCACATAGGCATTTCTAAGGCGCACTTCCTTGTCTTTTACTAAGCGTCTAAATTTATTATTAGCCTCTTCTTTAAAATCAGCTCGGTCGATATATAGTTCACGTGTGAAAGATACTATACGTGTTCCCATACTTTCATTTTGCGGGTGATTCGGTGCAATTAGATCTTCCGTTTGTCCTTCAGGATAATTCGTTATGGTCACTTTTATAGGATTAAGTACTGCCATCGCTCGGGGAGCATGTTCATTTAATTCTTCACGAATACAGGCATCTAAAATTTCCATTTCGACAGAGTTATTTGCTTTAGTCACACCAATCCGCTCACAAAACTCACGAATTGCCGCAGCAGGATAACCACGACGACGCATACCTGAAATAGTAGACATTCTAGGATCATCCCAGCCATCCACAATTTTATCTTCTACTAACTTGGTCAGCTTACGTTTACTGGTTATAGCATATTGTAAATTAAGGCGAGAAAATTCAATTTGTTGTGGTCGATGCTGGGTATTTAATTTTTCTAAAAACCAATTATAAAGTGGTCGGTGATCGGCAAATTCCAATGTACAAACCGAGTGAGTGATCCCTTCAATCGCATCTGAGATACAGTGCGTATAGTCATACATAGGATAAATGCACCACTGCGTACCCGTTTGATGGTGAACTACACCATGACGAATACGGTAAAGCGCAGGATCACGCATATTGACATTAGGCGATGCCATATCAATCTTGGCTCGCAATAATTTACTACCATCAGCAAACTCACCTGCCCGCATACGGGTAAATAAATCTAGGTTCTCTTTAATACTACGATCGCGATAAGGACTATTTTTCCCCGGCTCGGTTAACGTGCCGCGGTATTCACGTGTTTCTTCAGCACTAAGGTCACACACATAAGCATCGCCTTGCTTGATAAGTTGCACGGCATAATCAAATAATTGTTCAAAATAATTAGAGGAAAAAAACAAGCGATCTTGCCAATCAAAACCAAGCCAACGCACATCTTCTTCAATTGCGCGAACAAATTCTTCATTTTCTTTTTGCGGATTAGTATCATCAAACCGTAAATTACATAAACCATCATAATCATTAGCCAAACCAAAGTTTAAACAAATAGATTTCGCATGGCCAATATGCAAATAACCATTAGGCTCAGGTGGAAAACGAGTATGCACACGTCCATCATTCTTGCCAGCCTCTAGGTCAGCATTAATGATATTTCTGATAAAATTACTCGGCTTGCTTATTTCTTCGCTCATCTCTCTCTCAGGCTACATTTTTAGATATGATAATTTAGGTATTTATTCAATGTATTGTATCATGGACACATCAACTATAATGTGAGATTCAACCATGGCAATAGCCACATTTGCAGCAGGGTGTTTTTGGGGAGTTGAAGTACAATTTAGGAATGTGACCGGCGTTACGTCAACACGCGTCGGCTATTCTAATGGCACAACTGAAAATCCAAATTATAAACAAGTATGTACCGGTACAACGGGGCATGCAGAAGTGATTGAGGTGACTTTTGACCCAAATATTGTCAGTTTTGAGTCTTTATTAGGTGTATTTTGGAAGCTACATAATCCCACTACATTAGATCGCCAAGGACCAGATATTGGCAGTCAATATCGTAGTGCGGTTTTTTATCATGATGAACAACAACGGCAACAAGCAGAGTTAGTCAAAAAAACACTTAACTGCGCTCATATTTTTGAAAATCCTATTATTACTGAAATTACAGCCGCAGAGACTTTTTGGCCTGCTGAAGAATACCACCAATGTTATCTTGAAAAGAAAGGTCTAGGAAGTTGCCATTAGTCAACCCACGGTCTAGGATGTTTTTTGACCTTAAACGCATCACCACCTTTTAAGGTTTGATCGTCGGTTCCCCAGTGCAATGCTTTGTCCTTTTTCTTCAG
The DNA here is from genome assembly GCA_026988435.1 of Methylophaga sp. GTDB lineage: Bacteria > Pseudomonadota > Gammaproteobacteria > Nitrosococcales > Methylophagaceae. Next base: position 18,467 of record JALSLH010000073.1, on the reverse strand, counting down.
CATCGGGATATGTTTCGAACAGTGAATATAAGCCTCATCCACTTCAACTCTCACATAACATTCTGTTTTCTCAATAACCGTATTCATCTTAATCCGTTTAATCAAATCATCATCTTTATATATCGATTCGAGTTGATCAACCAAGATAATATCGGCACGACCATTTATATGTAAGCCCACCTGAGTAGCAAAAAAGTCAATCAATACCATCCCGATATGTGGATTTTCTGTAATATTTCCAAGGCTCGCCATTACACCATTCCCTCTATATTCAGGATAAATCACCGTTTTATTATCAATTACTGTGATGAACCCTGGATCTCCAGCCCGATATGTGCAATCACAGTCACCATGCTTATCTGATGTTGCCATAAAAAACATGTGCTGCTGCTCAACAAATGTCTGCATCAAGGGAGCAAGCTTATCTAGAACCTGTTTATTATAAAAAGCGAGTGCCCGCTTTTCACTATCAAACTGTTTTTGTAATTGATGTTCACCCTCAGAACCGGGAAGAGAAGACTGTGTCGATTTACTCATTTTTATCGTCCTTGGTTGTGATATAAATATACTTGAATTGTATTCTATAGTGGATCATTTTACTATGGCTTTATGAAATAAAGGCTCATGCACTGATTCGCGTGAAAACTGCCAGCATGCTAATAAAATAGCCACGGTGGAAAAGACAACCAGCACAATAATATCAGTGAAAATTGAAAAATCGGTACTGACATTGGGTACAGCATGTTTGAGTAAATCGACACCATAACTAAACGGATTCACCAATACCACATAGCGTAGAAATTCAGGAAGCTGGCTGACGGGGTATAAAGCACCACTTAAGAAAAACAATGGAAATATGAAGAAATTCATAATAACGGCAAAGTTATCAATGCTTTTTGACCAAACAGCAATCAGACCACCAATCGCCGCACAACAAATTGCAGTTAGGACTGCTGCGGGGAGTAAACTAATGGCAATTTTTATACTTACCAGGCCTAATAGCATCAATAAAATTAGCAATAATATAGCTTGCACCATTGCTGTTAGTGTAGCGGCAATCAGTTTTGATAATACAATCCAATAATGCGCAATAGGTGCAATCATCATCATTCGCATTACGCCAAATTCTTTGTCATATACCAAGGTGAGTGCAGATAAAAGCGCAGCGAATAATAAAGTCATCGCTAAAATTCCGGGCACTAGAAATGTTAAATAGCCTTCTTGTTGCTGACTTTGCAACATGCTACCAACACCACTGCCAATCACTAACAACCAAATCATGGGCCGAACCATGGCACTGATTAAACGTGCGCGCTGACGAAATAATTTACTCATCTCACGGCCGACAACCGCTTTTACAGGGCGCCAACTCATTTTTCATTCCCCATAGTATCTGGAGCACAAAATCGCCATAAATAAACATCATTCAAATTTGGTCTACGCCATTGCATTGAAGATATTTGATCACCTAGTGATTTTTGTAACGCCGAAAAATCAACATCATTGGCAATGATCTTAAAGCTCAATTGCTGATCTTCTCGTATTGGCTCACCGAATAAAGAAGCTAATTTATTTACAATATTTTCTGGTTTGTCGGTATCAATCTCAAGAATAGTTTCGGCTAATTGTTGGATTAAATCCGCTGGCGTTCCACCCTGTTCTAATCTTCCATTTTGAATAAAATCAACATGATCGCAGGCAACTGCCTCTTCTAAATAATGAGTAGTCAAAAAAATGGTCATACCTTCATCACGACGCAGCTTTTCGACAAAACGCCAAATGGAGCGCCGATTAGGTAGATCCAAACCGATAGTAGGCTCATCTAAAAACAAGACTTTCGGCTTGTGTAAGACACCGCGAGCAATATCAATTGCTCGACGTTGACCACCTGATAGCGTCACTAATTTTTTATTTCGCTGATCTTGCAAACCAAACACGGTTAATAATTCATCGATTCGGGCATTAGCTTGCTCGGGAGATAAATTGTACAGTGCCGCCGCAAACTGGAGGTTTTCATCTATCGACATAGTGCGATCTAATGCAGAATCTTGAAAGACTAAGCCAACTGTACGACGTATCGCTACAGGATCATCCGTTATTTTTTGACCGTCAATCCAAGCATCACCTAATGTGGCAGAGGTCATGGTAGTAAGCATATGTATCGTGGTGCTTTTACCAGCACCATTTGGTCCTAGTAAGCCATAAAACTGACCTGCTTCAATTTCTAAGTCAAGCTGCTCAACCGCAAAGGCCTGACCATATTGCTTGGTCAGGCCTTGCGTTCTGATTGCTAGATTACTTGGCACTAATCTGCTTAGAATTTTTAGGGTTACGGAAAACCAATGGTTTTTGTTCAATGGCAGATTTCATCGACTCTAGTCTACCCGCTTCAACCGCTTCTTCAATCAAATGGTGGTTCGGCGATTTGCTACATACAGGATCGGTATTGGACGCATCGCCCGTTAGCATAAATGCCTGACAACGACAGCCACCAAAGTCTTTTTCTTTTTCATCACAGCTGCGACAAGGCTCAGTCATCCAATCAAAACCACGGAATTTATTAAAATCTTCCGATCCGTTCCAAATTTCATCAACACTCATGTCTTTTACGTTGGGTAGTGTCATTCCGGGCAATTCACGCGCAGCATGACAGGGCAATGCCGTGCCATCAGGCGTAACAGTCAAGAAGATATTACCCCAACCATTCATGCATGCTTTTGGGCGTTCTTCATAATAATCTGGCACGACATAGTAGATTTTCATCTTACCTTTTTGTTCTTCTTGATAGCGATGTGCAGTCGCTTCAGCACGAACTAATTGATCTTTCATTGGCATTAATTGATCGCGATTATGCATAGCCCAACCATAATATTGTGTGGTTGCTAACTCAACATAATCCGCTTCTAACTCAATACACAAGTCCAAAATCTCATCAACTTGGTCGATATTTTGGCGATGCGTTACAAAACACAATACCATCGGATAATCATTGGCTTTAACAGCTTTTGCCATTTCAATTTTATGCTTAAATGCATCTGTTCCTGCAATCAGGTTATTTAAATCTTCTGAACTTGCTTGAAAACTCACCTGAATATGATCTAAACCTGCTGCTTTAAATTCAGCCACTTTAGCGGCATCCATACCTACGCCTGAGGTAATCAGATTAGTATAAAAACCTAAATCACGTGCGGCGGTAATAAGCTCAACCAAATCAGGCCGTGTTAATGGTTCTCCACCTGACAAACCTAGCTGTGTCGCCCCCATAGCGCGTGCTTGTTTAAACACGTCAATCCATTCTTCGGTGCTTAACTCACTTTTAACACTGGCAAAGTCCATTGGGTTTGAACAATAGGGACATTGTAAAGGACAAGAATAAGTAAGCTCTGCCAACAACCATAAGGGTTGGCGAATTTGATCACCTACTTTACCGATTGCGCTACCGACGCTACCTTGAGCCCGATCGGGCATGTTATTTTCTGAGCCAGTCATTATCGTATGCCTCATCTAAAAATTGATATACATCATCGGCTAAATCTGCACCATTAAATATGGCTGTTAATTCAGCGATGTGCTGCGCAACAGTTTGTTGCTTTTCACTAATAATTTTTAATATTTCACCCGCTCCACCATTGAGTTTCACCATCCCTTCCGGGTAAAGCAATACATTACAATTTTGTGCAGGTTCCCACTGAAAACGATAACCTTGAGCTAACATGGGTACCGTCTCATCATTAAATACGCGTTCACTCATAATTCCACCTCAAATGTATACGGCGGACGCTTTTCGATATAGGCCATCCACATCGCATCACACATCGTCCACAATACATCTAACTTAAATTGTAAGACATCCAGAGCCCGCTCTTGTTCCTCACGCGTTTTATAATAGTCTAAGGTAATATCCAAACCATGTTGCACATCACGGCGAGCTTCAGTTAAGCGCTTACGGAAATAGGAATAACCTTTTTCATCAATCCACGGATATAAAGTCGGCCAGTTATCTAAGCGATGCTTGTGAATTTTTGGTGCGAACATTTCTGTCAGTGATGAACTAGCCGCTTCTTGCCAAGGACGATGACGAGCAAAATTAATATAAGCATCAACCGCAAAGCGCACACCCGGCAATACATGTTCTTCAGACCAAAGCTCTTCACGTGTTAGACCCACAGATTCACCTAATTGTAGCCACGCTTCAATGCCGCCCACATCACCTTCATAACCATCGTGATCAAGAATGCGTTGTACCCAATGTTTACGCACATCGCGCTCAGGACAATTTGCCATAATCGCAGCATCTTTAACAGGGATTGCCGTCTGATAATAAAAGCGATTAGCGACCCAACCCTGCACCTGTTCCTTACTCATTTCACCCGAATGCATCTTCACATGCAAAGGATGACGCATATGATAAAACTCTTCTTTAGCACGGAGTTTTTCTTCAAATTCTTCTCGTGACCAAGGCCGATTTTCTGATACATTTTCTGACATTTTCTTTCCTCAAATATTATCGTCATAGATCCCTCACTTACTTCGTTTCCGCATGTTTTAGCGGGAATCTACTTTTGTATTTCTAGATTCCGGCTAAACGCTACCGGAATGACAGCTATATTTTTACAGTTCGATATCTAATCCATCATAAGCAAGCTCAATGCCTGCTTTATTAAGAATGGCGCGCTGTGGCGACGCTTCATTTAATATTGGATTGGTATTATTAATATGAATTAAAATCTTACGTGGTTTTTCCATCGCATTGAGAATACTCATAATGCCGCCATCACTAGACTGATCTAAATGACCCATTTCGCTAGCACGCTTATCACTAATACCTTCATTAGACATTTCATCATCTGTCCACACCGTACCATCGACTAAAATGCAATCTGAGTCTCGCATATAATCCAATACGTGATCCTCAGCCACACCCAAACCCGGTGCATAAAATAAACTTTTACCTGTACGGGTATCTTTAATATGCATACCAATATTATCACCCGGTACCGTATTACCACGATGCGGTGAATACGGCGGTGCCTCACTCAATAATGGTACCGCTGTAAACTCTAAGCCTTCAGCACTTGGAATCGTAAAGACTGATTGATCGGTAGCAATTTCATGGTGATTAATACCGCGAAAATGGCCCAATATATTAAACACAGGGAAGCCAGTTGTAAGATCTTGCTTCACCGCTTCTGTCGTATAAATTTCCCACGGTGCGATATGCTCACGCAAAGTTAATAAACCAGTGACATGATCAATCTGTGCATCCGTAATCACAATTGCTGAAATTGCTGTATCACGTACTGCACGGCATGGCTGAATAGCAGGGAAATCATCTAATTGTTTTTTGATATCAGGCGATGCATTAAACAAAATCCAATCAACACCATCTGCACTGACGGCAATCGAAGATTGTGTACGTCGTGTTGCTTTTATCGTTCCTTCACGCACTCCCTTACAATTTTCACAATTACAATTCCACTGTGGAAAGCCACCACCAGCACCAGAACCCAAAACATGTATAAACATAATATTTTCCGCTAAATTACAACTAAATCAGATGGCTCTACTTCGTAAAACTATGTGATTTAATGATACAAAATATAAAGGGGCTCAAAGCCCCTTTATACCTATCTAAAATCAGATATTAACGGTTGCAAATGTACATTGTTACTTCAAAACCGAAACGCATATCTGAATATTCTGGTGTAGTCCACATAATATTTACTCTCTTTTATTATTTTAAGTTAGCACTGCTTGCAGTATTGCAAACAGTGGAGACAATATTACACAGCTATTAAAGTACTTTCGTCAGGAATACCCGCTACACCACTCAGGATTTTCCTTATTTAATTTTGTCACAACTTCCCTACTGACTTCAAAGCAATATCGAACTGACAAAAACCACAACTAAAATATAATAAATTCTCGGTGCCCATTCAACAGCACTATCTATTTTTATATCTACCATCTCTTGCTTGTGCTTTAAATAATGTTCGACAGCTTCCTGCCAACGACCACTCGGCTCGGCAATATTTAAAACCTGCATGAACTCAGTGGTTATAGGTAGTTTTGCTCTTTTTATACTCTCCGTAACGCCAATACCCTGACCACAATAGTTGCTTGTATTTACTAATTGCTTTTTTAAAACCTTAGAATCAATTAATTCTGACATTCTTATAAATGCAGTTTTAAAATCAATCCCTGATTTTATATTCCATAGTAAAGCGCCAAAAACCTTTTGTTCAAACAGATGTTTATATAAACCTAAATGGCGAAAAGACCCAATATTTGCAACAAGATTGGATGCATCTTTTTGCAAGAAATAGAGTGCAATTTTAGTGAGAATAGCAACGCTTGCCAAAATAAAAATAGCTTGACCTAAAACAGGAAACACAGAAGTATTCGGACTTTTTATCAAGGTCAGAATACTTGAAACTATAACGCCAATCAGTAACACAGCAAAAGGTAAAATAAGTTTGTATTTTAATTGGCTGACTCTTCTAGACCTTTTCTCATATGCTCTTGCAAGCCAAGTTAAAGCCTGCTCAGTTCTACCAGAAAATTCTGCAACAGCAATAACCTCTTGTTCATATCGACTTATTAAACCACAATCACCCAGTGCCTCAGCTAAGGTACTACCTTGTGAAATTCTGCTTATAATAGTGGGCCAAACCCTTATTTCTTGGTGTAATGAGGCAATGGTTTGTATAGCCTCCAGCGAATTCATCCCCGCACTGTGTAAAATGGCTAAGTCATCAAAAATATTATTACTGGCAATTTGAATCATAGTACCGCAATAATAATCTAATCAGCTCCTTTTAGGGCCTTTTATTTTCATATACAAGCGTCCAATGTAAGCATTAACACTCTGTATCAAATGCCAGAACCACGCTATCAATATTAGCCCCACAGCAATCAATGCATAAATCCAGCGCGCATCTCGTTCTGCTAAGGCATATTCTCTAAATTCTACGTTATTTAATGCCGCCACCGCATCATCAGGTATCCGTACGCGAGCCAAGTCAAACCCAATCGCATCAGAAACCCTTTTCATTACTTTTGGATTGTAGGATGAGCTATATTCCGTAACAGCATCTAGCATCCCCTCAACTGCCTGCTCTCCCGGTGATAAATTTCGGACATAGGCTAATAACTCGGGATAATTGCCTTGTAAAACGGCATCTTCTTTTGTCCAATAGCCGATCATTTCATCGCGTTCATTGAATTTGGGAATAGGCTGTAATGCATCACCGCCAACGCCTAACAAGATGCCCTTTATCTGACCACGCAGTTTAATTAAATCATTAATATAGGGAATATCTTTATGCGGCATTTCATCGCCATCGGTAATCATCACCAGATTAAGCCCTCGATCTTTTGCTTCTTTTGTTGCGGCAACAATGGTTTCCGTAATCAATGAATCACCGATCCAACGCATTCGCCGATTGATCCCCATCACCATTTGTTCTATGGCTGGATAATGGCGACATACTTCGAGTGGCTCAAATAACAAAACGGCTTCATCAGCAGCAAACATGGCGACTGAAACGCGTGATCCACAGGGTAAACTTGCCATACTTTCCCGTACAACATGCTTCGCTAATGTTAGCCTATCTGAATGCGGTTCAGGATAGTTCACATCAGGCACGTTCATACTTTCGCTCATATCGATCAAAAATAAGGTATCTTGCACCAAGCTATTTAGCTTCATTTGTGGGTTAAACCAAACAGGCAGCAATACAATGGCTGTCAGTATATAAAATAATGCACCATTTCGAATAATATGGCGTAAATGAACACGAAAATGCCCCCACCAATGTTTAAAATTATGGTGCATGGTTACGGCAATCCACGACGGGTATTATCTTTCATCAAAGCGCGACCATTTTGTTTAAATGGATCGATACCAAATGTATAAGTATCCGTTATCGTAGTTCCTGAGCCTCGTTTAGCAGGGCTAATACGATCCAGTCGCTCCAAATTAAAACGGCTGGCATAGAGATCAGGCTCGAGACGCAGGGCATTTTTATAGGCTTCTCGCGCCAATAAAATACGCGTGACCAGTCGCCGACTGCCATGTTCATCATCCATTGATGATTCAGCGCCACTTAGGTGCAAATTCCCCAACGCATGTTTTGCTAATGCTTTAAGATGAGAGTCGCTGCTTGCCTCTGCAATTTCAAATGCTTTTAATGCACGATTAGGTTTGTCATTTTGGTTTAATAAATAAGCAATACTATAGGCTTCTAAATAATTATCATTCGTCGGCTGATGCGTTAGAATAGATTGATCGTCATAGGCTACATTTAGGCTTATTGCTTCGCGCCACTGCATAAAATAATATACCGTCGCCACACAAAATAGTATTGCAATGCCGAAAATCATTGAAGGGAAATAATCCAGTAATCGTTGCCGCAAGCGGTGCGTTTTTTTCATTTCAACGTTGTCTCCATGCCTTAATTTCAATCTGCTTTAGCCAGAACAATATGCCCAACAAGATCATCGCTAATATATAAAAATAAACAGCATAATCTTGTCGTGGCAAACGAAATTCATAACGCGTGGGTTTATTGGTCGCCTTACCTATTTCTGCCACAGCGCGCTGCAAACCTGCTTCACTATTAACCTCAAAGGCTTGATAAGGCATACCCATTGAATGAAATAACATATTTAATGCGACATTGGGATCAACCGCCCCGTCATCTTTTGAAATATCCTCTTCAAATTCTAATGAAAAGTCATAACCGGTATGCACATAAATCCACATTAACTGCGCTTGCGTGTCTTTAAAACGTTGTTTTAGAATTTTCTCATCTTCGGGCTTTATTTTAGTATCGCCATCTGAGACCAGTAAAATTAACCTTGTTGCGGTATAGGGTCTGTTTTCAAAATACCCTAGCCCCATTTCCAATGCACGATTCAAAGCGGTAAAACCCGAGCTATTGGCTTCGGCACTTTTAAGTGCGGCTCGGGCTAATTCTCTATCGGCAGATAGAGGCGCAACCGCAATTGGCGAGGCATTAAACACCACCACACCAAAGGTATCACCGGGTCGATGATCCATTAATTTCAATAGCACTTCCCGCGATGCACCGATACGGCTTATTTTCATCTTGCCCCGTGCACGTTCAACTGGATCTTGTTCTTCCAAGCTTTCGCTCATACTGCCACTGCGATCCAACACAATCACAATTTCAGCACCTTTACCAATACGGCTTATCGTGCCACCTTCCGTAAAGGGTGCTGCGGCTGCCACCACTAAGCTTGCCAATGCCAATACAGCTACACTACGCACACCCCAACGTATCAGTTCAGATACACGATCTTTGGGCCAATCTTCTAATCCGGCATAGCTGAATTGCTTTACACCATAAGACAGTAACGGCAATAAACAAAACGGTAATAACCACAAGAGTTCTGGCTTGAAGAAATGGAGGGCATTCATCTATCGAACAAAACTTCTTTCTGCCAACGCGGCACGACGGATCCATGCCAGCGTATCGTCCTTTGAAATTTCATCACTTGTCGTATTTTCTTGGTGAAATAATTGCCATGATGCTTCGAAAAACTGACGTATATTGTCTTGTTCATGTACTAAATAGGGTGCTTTTTCAAATAATACCTCCAGCGTATTGGGATATAAACTTTGCCCCGCACAGCCTGCCAATCCAGCATGAATCATCCTCATATCTGCTTCGCTTAGGTTTGATTGTTTTGCTGTCCCTTGCGCTCGTATTTGACGCGCTAATAAAGTCATTCCACCCGGATGGCGAGGTAGCCAAGGTATTTTATCCTTGATATAGAGCCAATATATGATCAATAAAAGCGCTAATGCCAAGTTCAATAAGCCTAGTTTCAATGGCGTTGCCGTATCAAATCTGGGCGGCGGTATAATAGGTCGAGGTGCTTCCTCATCAGATAGTTTTTCAGGGAGCACCGGCGATAAATAAAAACCATGCGGCGGAATACGGAGCAGCAGCGTCTGTTGATTTTCTTTGCCGACCACCTCGACAGGCAAAGTGCGTAATAAGATCTCAGGCGTATTAATAAGCTGTGCCTCTGCGACCGTACCAAATAATTGCCATTTAAAGTCAATTTGAATCAGCTTACTCTCATCCGGCATTTTTTCTCGGGTAAAAGCAATATCACGCAAATCTAACCATGGCGTAACAGGTCCTTTTAGAGGCAGGCTGTTTGGATCAAATGCATAGCGTTTATCCAATACAAACTCAGCATGCATATCAATCATATCGCCCAAAGTATAGCCATGCTCTCGCAGTGTTACCGTTGCATTTAATATCGGTTCTGCTGACTCTTGCTCTGATGATTCTACTATGGCAACAACCGCACTGCTACCAAACCAAAATAAACACAAGATAAACAGCCTTTTCATGCCTTCGCCCCCAGAAAATAATCTGTCATTGCCGATGATTGAAACTCACCTCGCACAATAAAAGGGCGCGTCCCCAATACATTACACGCCTGCTGAACTGATTTGATATGCTTAGCTCGCATGTCTTTCATTTGTGCTTGCAAACCCGGCCGCATCCAGACAAATTGCTTTTTACCCGTTTCTGCATCATTTAAAATGGCGATACCTCGCTTGGGCTGCTGATCAATTTCAGTCGGATCTTGCAACATAACAGGCACCACATCATGATGGCTTAATTTTTTCAATAAGGATTTCAGCTTGCCTTCAGGCCAACGAAAATCTGAAACAATAAACACCAAACAAGGGTTCTGTGGCAAATAGGGCACAACATCAAATAAACCATCAGCATGTTCACCTTCCAATTTAATGTTCGAAAAATGCCGCTGTAACCAGACCCATGCACTGCGATTCGCTTTCGGCGGCAACATACTTTTTTTGTTCATCTTTTCGCCTGCGACATACACACCAAAGGCATCGCCCGTTCGATAAGCCGATAAGGCTAATTGAGAAGCCACTTCTTTAGCCACTTGAAAACGATTCACCTCACCGACATAAGACATTGAAGCCGAGGTATCCACCAGCACAATCACTTTTAAGGCTGAATTTAAATAAAAATCACGTACCCAAATATTTTTAAAGGGATCACGCACACTGGTACGAAGATCTAGCCGCCGAGGATCAGGATGATCTCGCAAAGGCACCACCGAGCGAAGTTGATCACCAGCACCAGGCACAACACCATGCCCCGCGCCGGGCTGATGCCCAGACGGTCGCCAACGAATGTGGTAATGAATAAGTGGTTGCTGTGCCATCTTTAAGGCGTAGGAACGCTATTCAAAATCGCCTGTGTATATGCGCGTGCCAGCCAACCACGTTGTAGCTCATAAATAGGTGTGAAAAATACCCGATGCGCCACCACTTGATGAAATACGGCCGCAATATCTTCAGGCATTAAATCACGACGACCATCCAACCACGCCGATACTTTTGCTGCCCGCACCAACATACTTGTGCCACGAGGCCCCATGCCTGCCACCATCAACTCATCCATTTCTACATCGGCTAACTGAATACCGTAATCTTGGGGTCGGTGTGTCGCGCGCCGTAAATGTTCAACAAAATCTTGCACTGCCTCCCCCGCTTTGACCGCATTTTGAATTAACGGTGCAAACGCAGTGAGTGCTTTAAAATCTAACTTTCCTGAGGTAACCGATTCAATTAAAGAGTCCGTATCATGAAAACGACTCTCAAAGGTTAATGCTTTATGTACATCGCTATCATCATCAGGCGCAATTTCTAATTCCATCAGAAAACGGTCACGCGCCGCACCGGGCAACTCAAATGTTTCTTCTTTTTCAACGGCATTACGATCAGCAAACACCAATAAATGAGGAAACTCATATTCTTTATTAAAGGCGGTAATACTCCGCTCCGCCATCACACGAAGCAATAGAGAATGTACTTGCGGGCGCGCACGATTGATTTCATTAAAAAAGAATACAGACAGCTCTTCACCTTGAGATAAAATGGGTCCCGGATCAACGCGCGGCTTACCATCCCGATCTATATAGGTATGGTAAATCAAATCTTGTGGCATCAGGTCAATCGTCCCTTCGATCCGCTGATAGCCACCGCCTAATCCGCGCGCTGCGGCACGGAGTAATGTAGTTTTCCCAACCCCTACATTTCCCTCTAAGAGAACATGGCCGCGTGCAAAAATAGCAATGACTAGTGACCGAATAGCGGGTGCTAAGCCCAATACAACCTTATTTAATTCGTGTTCATAAACCAAAGCGCTACTGCGCCACTCTTCTAGCACCTTTTCCGACATAGTTATTCCTATTAGTTTCCGTGTTTCCTCCTGTAATTATCGCTTAAAAGGTTCATACAAAAACAGGGAATATCTCCTTGTATTTACATCAGCAGCTAAAGCCTCTTTTTCACTCCATAATTCACGTCAGATAACGGGATTTTCTCCTGATTTTCATCACACTGATTCACTCGCCGCCAAACTTTCGTTATTCTGCTTTAATGATAGACCTAAACTCTAACTCACACCCTCATCTCGATCGTCTTAAATTGGTTAGAGATACGATCATTATCATCGCAATCACCCTGCTTTCTTTATTGCTTGCACTCTATTTTGATTTATCTGAACAATTTTACCAATGGAGTCGTTTAGCTGAAAAATATCAAGCCGATGAACTACTGTTCCCTTTACTGAGCTTATCCCTATGTCTTATTTGGTTTAGTTGGCGACGTTATAGTGAGGCTAAAAAAGAATCACACGCGAACACCAACCTATTATCAGAAAACCGACTCCTGATTCAGAATATGACTGAAAATCAAGAGCATGAACGATTATTTATTTGCCAAGAGTTACATGATGTTTTTGCTCAACATTTAACCTCATTACGAACACAGGCTGAGCTTATTCAAGCTATTTCATCAACAGAAAACAGTTTATTAATCGATACCAGTCAGAAGATTATTAATAATGTCGACACACTCCATGCTGTAACACGCTCACTGCTCAAAAGCCTCCGCCCGCCACTATTAGAATTTGGTGTTGCTTTGGCAATTGAAGACTTGGTTACACAATGGCAACATGCTCATAAAACAATTCAGTGTCAACTGGAGTTCCATGGTATCGAACCCGATCTTACCGAAGAAGAATTGCTCACGCTCTATCGCACCGTGCAAGAAGGTTTGTCTAATATCTCTCGACATACCCAAGCCAATCACGTCAACATTGATTTATATTTTCCGCCCCACCAAGATCAAGACTCGGCAAATCTCACCTTAAAAATCATTAATGATGGTGCAGTGAACCTTGACATTCATCCCGTTAAAAACGGACTAGGACTTATTGGTATAAGGGAGCGCGCTTCCATGCTCAATGGTCATTTTAATATAACACCTTATCCGCCCGACAGTACAAAATTACAACTGGATTTTCCGCTCCAAACGCTAGGTAAACCATCATGATAACGCCCATAACAGTCTTATTTATTGATGACCATATTGGGGTGCGTGAAGGCTATCGCTTATTACTTGAACAATTTGATATTAATGTAATTGGTGAGCTTGATAGCAGTGAGCATATCTTAGTAGAGTATGCTCAACTTAATCCCGATGTTGTCATAATGGACCTATCGATTAAAGGCATGAATGGTCTTGATTGCACTGCACGTATAATCCAACATTATCCCGATGCTAAAGTAGTTTTTTTTTCTATGCATGATAATACAAATTTTGCCATTCGTGCTATTCAAAATGGAGCGCTGGCCTATGTATTAAAAAGCGACCCATCTTCGGTGTTAATCAAGGCAATCAAACAGGTTTATTATCAATCCAAACCCTATTTATCCCATGATATTGCCAATGCTGTTGTGAAAGCAAAAATTCAAGCCCACAATGACAAACTGGCCTGCTTATCCGATCGTGAACACGCTATTTTTTTATTGCTTATTGAAGGTAAATCACGCAGTGAAATTTCATTCGCGCTTTCCATCGCCACAAGTACGGTCTCTAATCATAAAGTAAAAATAATGCAGAAATTACACGCTGATAATCTAACAGAACTTATCGCTATAGCTGTTGAGTATAATGCACTAAAGCAGAATCAGATAAATGGCTAAGCTGAAATTTCCTCTTCAATATTAGGAGACCTTTGCACGATAAATATTTTTTGTTATGGCAAGGCAAAAATAGTCGAAAAAGCGCAGTTTACTGATGTAAATGAGCATTTTGAGACTATTTTTAACGCCGCCATAGCGGAAAAGATGACTCGTGCAAAGGTCTCATTAGGATATTTTCATATTGAAATAAAGTAACAGTGCCCGTCTTCTTTCTCATCCTCCTAAGTATCATTGACGTTGCAATACGCATTAGATATTTTAAAGGATACACTATGAGATTGACCCCACGTTTACTGACATTATTAATCAGCTCCGCTACAACGCTCACTTTTTCACAAACACTTTATGCAGAAAATCCTGCATCATCAATGGAATTACCATCTCTTGAAGTAATCAGTGTCACGCCATTACCTGGTATTGGTGTTCCCATTGAAGAGTATGCAGGTAATATTCAAACAATTAGTTCTGATAAGATTGAGGATGCTAATGCACTTGATATGGCTGAATTAATGTTTAGGAACCTAGGGAGTGTTGATATTAATTCTGCACAAAACAACCCTTATCAAAACGATGTGCATTATCGTGGTTTTCTAGCTTCTCCTCTTGTCGGTAGTGCCATTGGTCTTTCTGTGTATGTTGATGGTGCCCGTGTTAATGAAGGTTTTGGTGATACTGTTAACTGGGATCTCATCCCTGATTTTGCATTAAGCACTGTGACATTAATCCCCGGTTCTAACCCATTATTTGGGCTTAATACATTAGGTGGTGCCCTTTCAGTCAATACAAAAAATGGCTTTAATTACGATGCAACTGAACTAGAATTATCAGTCGGTGAAGATGGCCGGCGTCAAGGTACTATCCAACACGGTGGCAACAGTGGCAATGTCGATTGGTATGTCGGTGCCACTAAGTTTGAAGAAGATGGCTGGCGTGAAGAATCGCCTTCAGATGTGAAACAATTTTTCGGTAAAATAGGCTGGGAGTCAGACAGCACTGATTTAGATTTAAGTTACACCCATGTTGATACTGATCTAATAGGCAATGGTTTTGTTGCAGAAAGTCGCTTAAAGTCTAATGGTTATGATGCGATTCATTCATACCCAGACCAAACTGAAAATAAACTAGATCACTTAAACTTAAATGCCTCACATTGGATTAATGATAATAGCCTAGTATCAGCGAATGCTTTTTACCGTAGCTACGAACGTAAAACACTTAATGGTGATGTAGAAATAAACTGTGGTCTTGAAGAAGCAGGTGGCCTTGAGGGCACGTTTGAAAATGCAATTCACTTAAGTCAATGTGTTCAGGCAGGTGCAGTTCCTGTCGGTCTAAACTACGTCGATGAAAATGACGTCGCAAAAGTAAGCAATGGTACAGAAGAATTTGCAGTGGGCAACGAAGGTGAAGAACGTACCACAACCACTGAAACAGATACATGGGGCACAAGTCTACAATTTACCCATAATCATCAATTATCTGATATGGAAAATGAATGGACCATAGGCCTTAGTTACGACAAGGCCGATACCAACTTTGTCAGCCGTGTAGCACAAGAAGGCGTTGTCGATCTTAGCAATGGTTCAATCGTGCCAAATACAGTAGGTGATGCTGTGGTCGGAGTAGATATTGAAACAGAACGTGTCAACTATTCATTAGCATTACTTGATACATTACACTTATCAGATAACACAGCACTATCATTAGGTGGCCGTTATCAACACTCTACCATCAAGATTGATAATAATAATCCGGGAGATGAAGCTTTAGAAGGTGATCATTCATTTTCTCGTTTTAATCCCGCTATATCGTTAAGTCATAAGTTACAAAGCAGCATAACTGTTTATGGGGGCTATAATGAAAGTTTCCGTACCCCTACGGCAGCAGAATTAACCTGTGCTGATCCGAATGATCCTTGTAAATTACCTAATTCATTTGTTGCTGATCCGCCACTCGATCCCGTTATTGGTAAAACATTTGAGATTGGTGCCAGAGGTAAGTTAACATCTAATACAATTAATTGGTCTGTAGCGGCATTTCATACCACATTAAAAGATGATTTGTTGTTTACATTAGCTAATAATGCTGGCGGGGGTTACTTTATTAATGTTGATGAAACACAGCGCCAAGGTATCGAATTAGGCTTAGACGGTCAAACAAATAAGCTAAGTTGGTATGGTAATTACAGCTTTATTGACGCCACATTTGAATCATCTGAAACATTAGCAAGTGCTGTTAATCCAAATGGTATAACGGTTAAATCTGGCGACCAAATGCCTGCCATTCCTCGTCATAATGTTAAGCTGGGGCTTGATTATAACTTCACACCAACATTTAGCAGTGGGCTATCAATGCAATATGCCGGTAGCAGCTATATGCGTGGCGATGAAGGAAATGACTTACCCAAAGTAGATAGTTATACAACCTTCAACTTTAATGCCCGTTACCAACCACATAAGATGGTTTCACTCTGGGCAAAAGTAGACAATGTATTCGATCGTGAGTATGAAAACTCGGGCATCAGAAACTTCAATTTTTATGATGTTGAAAATCTACCCGACGGGCAAACACTGCAAGAGAATCGTTTTGTCTCACCCGGCGCACCTCGCACCGTATCTGCAGGGATTAAAATACGTTTCTAATCAATACTCGGCTAATATTGATGTTAGGACTAAATCATAGTTTTTAAGAGGGTAATTCTGATTTGGATTTTATTTGAAGTCGATATACTTATTCCAGTTTATTGAAAAATTCAGCTTCATTAAACGTCTCTTCTTGGCCAGGCACTATGTCTGGCCTTTTTTTACCCAGCACTATCTTGAGGTAAGAGTTATGCACTTCTCATTTAAAATGCCCAGCATTATTAATCTTATCTTATTGCCAACCCTGCTATTCAGTCAGCTATGTTTGGCTGATGAAAATACTGATCCATCTGTCTGGGAACAGTTAAAAACTGTTCATTTTGAGCAGCGTTTTATCCGTGAAAATGCAAATGACTTATTATTTATAGAAGTGCCCAACAAGATAGAAGATGCGGCGGTTATGCCCATCACCATTAAATCACTTGGCGCTCAAACTCCGCAATATCATATAAAAACGTTGCATCTTATTGTTGATAACAATCCTCAACCATATTCTGCTGTTTTTCATTTAAGCCCTACACTCGGCGCAGTGGCTCTTTCCACCCGAATCAGAATGGAAAATTTTAGTGATGTCCGAGTAATAGCAGAAATGAATGATGACAGTCTGCATATGGTTAAAAAGTTCGTTGTTGCCTCAGGAGGCTGCTCTGCACCGGCAAGCAAAGATAGAGAAGCATCGCTTGCCCGCCTAGGTAAAATTCAAATTCGGATGAGAAAACCGACTATCGGGCAAACGACCACTGCACAAGTTATTATCAGTCACCCAAATAACAGTGGCATGCAATTTAATCCTGTGTCACGAGATTATATTCCTGCTCACTATGTCACCAATATAGCAATCAGTTATAACAATAGCCCTTTAATTATTGCAGAAACCGGTATTACTTTAAGTGAAAACCCTTCTATTCGTTTCAATTTCACACCTTCATCTCCCGGTATTTTAAAGGTCAAAATAACGGACTCAGAGCACGCTGTCTATCAACTGGAAAAGGCATTAGAATAGCCGTTAATTTAATCGGGAATTTCTCCCTTCTTAATTAGGCGTTTGTCACATTACATCACTCTTTAACTAGACTATGATGATAATAGTTTTTAAGACAGCTTCTTAAATGCATGTGGCAATTATTTTTTCAGTAGATGCTCACACAACGCTTGAACCAGACGCAATGTCTGGTTTTTTTTTACCTTCATCCGCATCAACAAGATCTCGGCAACTGCTCCTGCGTTGCTTCACTTCCAGAATCTTTTATAGCTTTGAACCAGATTACGGCTAAAAGCTACCGCAATAACGAAGGTGTAGTAACTGAATAATCAAAATAATCACTTTCAATATATACCCGTGACCATTGGAACTGCAGATCTTATTCACCCGTCACTCCCGCATGTTTTTAGCGGGAGTCTTGCTTATGCCCAGATTCCGGCTAAAAGATACCGGAATGACGAAGAAGTAAAAGCTACAGATTGATTTCACTTAGGTATATACCCAAATTACTTGAAGATGCAGAACTTACAACCGCGTCATTCCCGCATGCTGTTAGCGGGAATCTAAAGTATTAAGTAGATCCCAGCTAACAGCATACTGGGATGACGGGCGAATAAAAACATGCAGTTTCAATGAGCACGAGTATATACAAAAAAAAGCCCGACACAAGTGCCGGGCTTCTTTAATTTAGCTTTTTAGCTATTAAATAAATCTAATAGTTAAAGGTCTTATAGGCTAAATACACTTAAAACACCGCCTAAGTTAGACCA
>JALSLH010000072.1 GCA_026988435.1 Methylophaga sp. | reverse complement strand
AATCAAACTGCCTTCTACGCCTGATTCTGTGAGCATTAATTCACCATTTTTTTGTTGTAATTGACCGCTAGCATCCGTAAAAGATAAGGTGACAGATTTTAATGGTTTGGCAGCGAAGTGCTCACGAAAATAATCGCTCCAAGCGACAATAAAGCCACAATTAGCGGCTTGCAGTGGTGCGATAGCAATATTTCGTTCTGCGAGCAAAGGGATCCATAACCCATTCGATCCTAGTTTGGCCCAACTGCCACCGCCTAAAGCGAGAATAACAACATCTGCTGTGACCGTTTTTTCTGTTTCAAGGTGTTTAAAGCGTAATGCTTGTTTAGCATCCCAACCCAGCCAGCGATGTCGAGTATGTATTTTAACGCCTGTAGTGCGTAAGCGATGTAACCAGGCTCTTAATAAGGGGGCTGCTTTCATCTCTAGTGGAAATATGCGTTGCGACGAACCGACAAAAGTAGTGATGCCTAGTTTGCTGACCCAATCACATAGTATTTGTGGACTAAAATTATTTAATAAAGGTTCAATATCTGCTTGGCTATTACCATAGCGAGTGACAAAGTTAGCGAAAGGTTCGGCATGGGTTATATTTAATCCTCCTTTGCCTGCGAGTAAGAATTTTCGACCTACTGAAGGCATTGCATCGTAAAGATCAACCTTTATCCCTGATTGGCTTAATACTTCAGCTGCCATTAATCCTGCAGGGCCTCCACCAATAATGGCGGCAGTAAAAATAGCGGGTTTGTTATCAGTCATAAGAAGATTAATGGAACTTAGGGACGAGGGTGTTATTGAATTTTTCTTCCTTAGTGGAGAAAAAAATGAACGTAAGGAGTAAACTATTTTAAAAAGACTTTTAAGTCTACTAAGGTTCGTTGGAAACGGCAAATAGGAATGCTTAAGGCTAGAAAGGTGAATACGTACCTGTATAAAAAAGATACAGTAATGCTCGATCTATACTTTTAGAGGGGAGCTTGCCCTTAGGCAAAAATAACACACTGTTGTGCACAGAAAATGTGCGTATAGAATAAAGTTTGCTTACTCTGCTATATCATTTTTTGATTATACAATGCTGCAATAAGGTGGGATTGATAAACGATGCCAACGAGACGATTTTCTTTGTTAACAATGGGAATTTGCCTTAAGCCAGTGGTAGACATAAGCGGGACAAGTTCAACAATATGCGTCTCTTCTGTCATAACAACAACCGATTTGGTCATAATATGACCTATAGACTCAGGCTTATCACTTGTTACACTGGGCGTACGGCGAATAAAGGCACGAAATTTGTCTTGCAAGTTATCGTAGCTGTTTAGGTTGATAAATTTAAAAAAATCATGCCAAGTAACAATCCCAATCACTCTATTCGCTCTATCAATAACAGGGATCGCTTTTAATTTGTATTGTTGCATTATTTGCCAGGCTTCTTCTACGTCAGTTCCGTATTCGACCGTGATAGGCTCTTTCATCATAATATCAGCGCATAAAATCTGGCCTTGTAAACGCTTAAAAGCATATTTTTCAACTTGGGTTAATAGATGGCTTAATTCAGTATGTGTCATATCAATAAACACATCGCTATTTGATAGCGCTAGCGCAAGATCTTGCTCTGAAAAACCGATTTGATGAGCGGGTGCAATCAC
This sequence comes from Methylophaga sp., assembly GCA_026988435.1. Taxonomy (GTDB): domain Bacteria; phylum Pseudomonadota; class Gammaproteobacteria; order Nitrosococcales; family Methylophagaceae. Next base: position 6,424 of record JALSLH010000072.1, on the reverse strand, counting down.
CGATTGTTGCTTATTGTGTTTTTTAACAGGCAAAGGGCTAGGGTAGTCTCTCGCGAGCACCCACCGGTTGATTATGATGGCCAGTATCAGCATGCTAATAACATTGATTGCAACAGGCACCAGTACAAAAGAATAACCGAGAGAGGTAATGGGGGCTCCTGCCATTATCGGGGTTAAACTAGTCGCTGCTGCGGGTGGGTGTAAACAACGCATTAATAACATCATAAGAATGGAGCCGCCAACTGCCGAAGCGGCGGCTGTAGAGATGTCAGTAATATTTAACGCGCAGTACACGCCGATTGTGGCAGATACTAATTGTCCACCAATAACGGGCCAAGGTTGTGCTAGTGGGCTGCCAGGAATAAAAAACAGAATAATAGCTGAAGCTCCCATAGATGCGACAATCATAGGGTAACTAGGCCAAGGGGTCGCTATTTTCGTAATGAGAGCAATGAAAAAAATTGAACAGAAACAGGCAATAAGAGAGAGTATTTTGGCTTTAAGGCTAAAACTAACAGGGTCAACAGTTAGATATTTAAAAAAATGAAATATTTTCATTATGCTTAAAATAATTTAACGACAAAGGCAGTCATATTTATCCAACTTATGCTTGAACTCAGGTTATCTAAAAGCTCTGGTAGTACAATATGAGTTAAATTTATTATGCATTTCAGAGTGTTAAATGTATTCTATAATATTTTTTTACTTGATAACCTGAGCGCTAGTTTTTTGCGCCATTCAGGCGCTAACTCAGGAACCTGCAATGCTTTTTCCATGACGGGGATTGATTCGAGGTAGGCCTTATCAAAATAAGCCCTGAAAACAGATTGGACACTTAATTTGAGTTTGCCTTCTTTAATGACCTCTACCTTATTTCCTGTTTCAATTAACCCCTCTTGCAGAACACGCAGGTAAATTCCAGTTGCAAAATGCTCGATAAACAAACGAGGCATATCTTTGTTTTGTAAAGCAATACCAAGTTTAAAGCAAGGGATTCTAGGTTGACTTACTTCGAGTACACACTGGCCTATACTGATGTGATCACCGATACATAAGCTTGATTCATCAAATCCCGAGATAGTTAAGTTTTCACCAAATATCCCCGCTGTTAATTGAGTGTTTTTTAGAACATTACTCCAGTAAGGGTAGTGGTCAGAGGAAAAAGCATAAATAGCTTTGTGCTCTCCGCCATGATTTTTTAAATCAACTTGTTGGTCGCCTTGCAGGTTTTCTTTGCTAATAAGCAGAGGCGTTGTGATAGGTTTCTTAAAAATTCCCGTAGAAATAATTTTTCCTTGATATTCAACTTCGGTCGCTTTCGAGATATTAACTGATAAAAGATTCATGGCGTTTTGGGGAGTTACTCCAATGAGGCTGAAGCAACATGAAAAGCATCGGCATATATATCCGCTAATGCAGCACCTTTCAAAAATGCCTGCCGCTTAGTGTTGTTTACCATATCAGGATGACCGCATAAATAGATTCGAAAGCCTTTCAAGTTAGCTAATTGGCTAAAGGCTACATCATTGGCTCGACCTGCAAAGACATGCTCAGGGGGTTCACCACTGGAGATGCAGGGACTGTAATGAAAATTAGCATGTTTTTCAGCCAGTGCTTGCATTTCTTCTACCCAATACAGACCATTTAGATCTCGACTACCATGGTATAAATAAATATCACCTTTATGATCTTGGTGTAAGGCTTCGCTAATAATCCCTGCTAAAGGAGCAAGTCCACTACCAGTCCCTATTAATAATAGCGGGGATTCCGGTTTATCAGGTAGGTAATAACATAAGCCTTGTGCTTCTGATACGGCAAGACGATCACCTAGATTTAAGTCTTCATGGGCCCAAGCACTAAAACGTCCACCCGCTAGGCGGCGTATATGAAAACTTAATTGTTTGCTGTGAATACGATTATTGGCAATTGAATAACTACGTGATAAACCGTCATCACGCTGTAAATTAACAAATTGCCCCGCGTAATAATCCATGGGATCATCAAGCTCTAAAGTAAGCAAGAGTGTTCCGGCATTAAGTGCTTGCTTGGCAATCACTGTGCCGTGGGTCATAAAATCAGTATGATGACGGTGCGCAATGCGCATGGCTTGTTGTGGGTAACACAGGCAGGCTAGAAAATAATTTTGCTTCTTCAGACCTTCTTTTAATCCGTGTTGCGCTTCAACTGGCGGTACGCCATCTAAGCTACGTAACATACAACTTTGACATGCACCTTGGTGGCAGCTATGCGAAATATCAACATTTTCACGTAATAAGGCATCAAGCAATGTCTCATCAGGTTTACATAAAATAGATTGATCACCTAGCTGTATTTTTTGCTCCGTCATCATACACTCCTAATTAACGACCTAATACATCATCACGTGTTGTTTCTGCAACTGCTGCGACTTGTTTAATCAGTTCTTCGGGGACATCCAGTTCTTGTAATGTTTTAGCTAAGTTTTCTACGACAGCATCAAAGTGACTGTCATCTAAGCCCATTTTTACAAATTTAGCATGCGCAGTACGCATATCTGTGCCACTGTAATTAGCTGGCCCACCAAAAGCCATGGTTAAAAAAGCTTTTTGTTTGGCTGCTTGTTGATCCATATCCGTGTTATCAAAAAAACGATTAATTCTATGGTCATTTAATACATGGCGATAAAAAATATCCACAGCCGCATCAACTGCAGCTGCGCCACCCAATTGCTCAAATAATGATTTATCTGATGATTCGCTCATAACCTATCCTCTTTATATTTTATGAAAATTATATTGCAATGAAAGTGGAGTATAAACTTGAAAAATACCTTTTGCAATATAAATATTGCAAAAGGTATTTATTGCTCGTATAGTTTGGCTGTAGAGGTATAATAATTTTTCTCTCTGAGAATCAATTTAATTTTTTCTCTTTATTAAAGACATAAACTAAAAGTCGGTATGCAAAATCAATCAGGTTCCAGGCAGGAACAAATTTTAACGATACTGCTGGCAACCAAAACAGGACTAAGCATTGATGCTATTGCGGAAAAGCTCAATATTTCGCGTAATGCAGTCAAGCAGCATATGGCTGCTTTGGAAACAAAACAGCTTATTAAGGCGGGTAAGTTTAATTTAACCAAAGGACGGCCTTCTCGTAGTTATATATTAACGGAACACGGGATTAATTATTTTACTAAGCAGTATTCTTGGTTTTGTAATTTATTGATTACCGAGCTCAAAGAAGAAATGGGCTCAGAGGCTTTAGTTGCGCTGTTTCAACGCTTAGGTACTAAAATTGCAAATTCTTTAGCGCCTCAATTTACTCATCAAACGGCTGCCGAGAAAACGCATACACTTGGTATTATTTTGCAGAACTTAGGCTATCAAGCTGAAGTGAGTGAGCAAGATGGACAGATGACCATCAGTGCTATTAATTGTGTGTTTCATGACCTTGCTCAGGAACATGGTGAATTATGTGAATTTGATCGAACACTTATTCGTACTTTATTAGACAATCCTGTTGAACAAACTGAATGTATGGCAAAACAGGGTTGTGTATGCCGATTTAAAACCACTATTTAAAATAAAGCTTATGATTGAACCTGTTGCCTTAAAAGATTTTTTTGTTACTTTTTATTCATCTGCCTTAATTATTATGGCTGGCGCTAGTTATGCATTATTGTTTACGTGGTCAAAAGTTAATTCGCGTTTAATAATCAAGCTATCTGCTTATCTCTCTTATTTGATATTGCTAGTTTCCGTTTATCAATTAACGCTTGCCGCTAACCTTGTGGGTTATTGGCAAATCATTTCTTACCTTATGGTCGTCGGCTATTTTTTTGCACCTATGGCAATTTGGCATTTGTGTAAAAAAACGCATGATGACCCTATTTTAACGACAACAACCTTGGAGAATGAAAATGAGTGAAACGCCTAAATGGGCTTCCGAGTCCTTTTGGAAAAAAGTAGCCGTATGGGTGACTGCCGGTTCTTTTTTAATACTGGTCGTTTTGACCTTTGATACTTTAAAACAAACAACTGCAGGGGGGGAGCGAGTACAAGCTTATTCAATTATTAATAAAAAAATAGATTATCAATTTGATGAAAAGTTACATAAATTCATGCCTGTCATTGGTGGAGAAGAGTTATTATTCGGCCAAAAATTTACTGAAGACGAAGCAGAGGCGTTAGTCACTTTAGGTAAAAAAACGACTCAAGCTAAAAATTGTATGAATTGCCATACCTTATTGGGTAATGGTGCCTATTACGCGCCTGATTTAACGAAAGCTTGGCTAGATCAAGGCTGGTTAACGACAGAATTACGCGAAGAGCAGATGTTGAAATTCTTAATGGATCCAGAAAAAAATGCACGTACCTTTGGTTCAGGTCGAAAAATGCCTAACCTGAACATTACAGAAGCAGAAGCAAGAGGTGTAGTCGCGTTCTTAAAATGGATGTCAGCCATTGATACGAATGGTTTCCCATATAATTTCACTACTATTGAAGCAGAGGTTGAATAATTATGAGCAATATTGAAATGGTAAAACCAGGCCTCTTAGGGACGGTGCAAGGCAAATTAAAGACTTTCCATAACTGGGCTGACGTTGATGATAGCACCTTAAATGGGGGGCAAAAATTAGCTGTAAAGTATTTTATGGCAGCGGTTATTTTATTTATTTTCCAAATTCTATTCGGCTTATTGGCAGCAGCACAGTTTTTAATTCCAGGGTTTCTTTATGAAATTTTAGATTTTAGTGTCAACCGTATGGTGCATATTAATGCCATGATTCTTTGGATGTTATTTGGTTTTATTGGTTGTACTTATTGGCTATTAGAAGATGAAAGTGGCACAGAAATCGTTGGCTTAAAATACGGGGTAATCGGCTACTGGGTACTGATGGCGGCGGTTACTGTTGTGGTGCTGGTATATTTATTAATACAAACAGGTGCAGGTAATGACACTACCTTATGGTTAATTAATGAAGGTCGTGAATATATTGAAGCGCCGCGGTGGGCTGATATTGGTATTGTTATTGTTGTACTGATCTTCTTCGCTAATGTCGTTCTGACCTTTAGTAAAGGTAAATGGTCTGGTATCGCTGGTGTTTTAACGCTCGATTTAGTTGCCTTAGCAGGTTTATACTTGGCGGGTATGTTCTACATGACTAACATTACCCATGAGCAATTTTGGTGGTGGTGGGTTATCCATCTTTGGGTAGAAGCAACTTGGGAAGTGCTTGTTGGTGTCATTATGGCATGGTCATTAATGACTATTTTAGGGGTTAGCCGTAAAATAGTCACAACCTGGTTGTATATCGAAGTTGCTTTAATGTTTGGTTCGGGGATTTTAGGGTTAGGGCATCATTATTTTTGGATTGGTACACCTGAATACTGGCTTACCATTGGGGGATTTTTCTCAGCATTAGAACCCATTCCACTAGTCGCTATGGTTGTCCATGCTGTTTATGACTCAGGCGAACGTTCGTTTAAAAATCTAAATCACCCTGCAATGGCTTGGTTGATTGCCCATGCTTTTGGTAATTTCTTTGGTGCGGGTGTTTGGGGATTTATGCATACCTTACCGCAAATTAATTTATATACACATGGTACGCAATGGTCGGCATCACATGGTCATTTAGCCTTCTTTGGGGCTTATGCAACCATTAATATCGCCTTCTTTTATATTGCTATTCAACATTGGCGCGGTAATGTTTGGATGGGCGCTGGTTTAGCAAATGCTTGGCGCTGGAAATGGGCTTTAGGTTTATTAAACTTTGGTGTTTTAGGTATGACGATTGCACTGTTGATTGCAGGGTATGAGCAATCCTTTATTGAACGAGCTATTGAGGGATCTACATGGGCAGGCTATTTCTCTGCACAAAACCACCCTTCATTTATTAATGCTATGCAGTGGCGTATGTTCTTTGGTTGGGTAACAGCAGCTGGCTTAGGTTTATTAGTGTGGGACTTACTGACTATTGGTAAGGGTGAAACACGTAAAGCCGAAGTCATTGTTCCAGCAAAGTAAAGAATTCACATTTAATAAAGTCTGATATTTAAGTTACAGCACTGCCGGCCTTTTAAGGGCTGGCAGTGTTTTTTTTAGATATTATTAGGTTTTGATTTCTAGGGGCTGTTGCCGTTTCACATAGGTAACCATAAAAAAGCACAAGCAAGAGCCATAGAACCTTCAAAATTTTGTTTCAACTTGTCATATCGAGTCGCAATAGCTCTGAAATGTTTAAGCCTTGCAAAAACGTTTTCAATCAAGTGTCGATATTTGTAAAGACACCAATCTATATCATCATTACCCACAGTTGAATTCTTCTTTCTTGGAATAACAGGAGTCGCACCTCTCTCTTTAATCTGGATACGCAAATCCTCACTATCATAGCCTCGATCAGCAATAATGTAGTCAGCCTTAGGTAATTCAGCAATTAGCG
>JALSLH010000071.1 GCA_026988435.1 Methylophaga sp. | reverse complement strand
ATCACAGAATATGTCTGTTAATTTGTTCATGAGCCTGTTTTCCTTTCATCAAAATCTTTGTCGTAAAAGATCTGATCGGTTAACAGGCGTTTAGTTCCCTTTTCTTAAACAGGATTCAGGTTTATTACAATTAACCAAAATAAGGCTTGTTGCAGGTTTTGGGGAAATGTCGTGGTTAACGGCTAATCAGCTAAACTTGGAGCACATCTAACGTATCATCTATCACTAATTGTTTAAAGGCTTCCATTATTGCCGTCAGTCGCTTGCCTTTTCGATGCACCAAATACCAATGACGCATAATTGGAAAAGCCTCAACATCTAATATTTCCAACCGGCCTAATGCTAACTCTAATTCTAAAGTGTGCTGCGACACGATACCTAGTCCTAAGCCAGCTTCAACAGCCTGATTTATCGCCTCATTACTACTCATTTCCATCACCGAGCTTATGCTATAACCACTTTGGTCAAAAAAACGTTCCATCGCAATCCGCGTTCCAGAACCATGTTCACGCATAATAAAAGTTTCTTGTTGTAACACTGATAATGGAATTTTCTTTTCTTTGGCCAATTGATGCCCTTTTGGTGCAATAACAACCAATGGATTATCTAAAAAAGGTGTTGCTTCAACGTCCATACCCTCAGGTGGTTGCCCCATAATGACCATATCGACTGTATTCTCATTTAAGTGATTTAATAAGCTTTCACGATTGGTGACATCAAAACTAATAATAGTCCCTGAAAACCGCCGATAAAATTCACCTAATAATTTCAAGGCAAAATAGTTAGCTGTTGTCGCTACAGCTATCGTTAAGCGCCCTTTCTCACTACCTCGCATTTCATTAAAAACATCATCTAATTCAGTTAATTGACGTGAGATGTTGCGCGCATAAACCAGCAGTTCATCACCCGCCTCAGTTAAGAATAATTTCTTACCCATACGCTCAAATAAAGGCATCTCAACTTCATTTTCTAACTGTTTAATTTGCATTGAAACCGCTGGTTGACTCAAATACAATAATTCAGCCGCGCGGGTATAACTCAAATGTTGAGCTACTGATTCAAATATCTGAAACTGACGTATTGTTATATTCATTAGATTACATATAAACACTTCTTATAGTTAAAATCAAAACATTTGAGTATTATTTATACTAAAAATACCCTACACTATTTTATACGTTATTAAAAACGTACAAATAAACCGAATTAGGAATGCGACCCCATATCTATGTACAGTCGCGCCACTCACTAAAAGAAGGTAAATATAATGGATCAATCATCACGTTACGCCGATCTTAGTTTAAAAGAAGAAGATCTACTCGCCAATGGCGAACACATCCTTGTTACATATACAATGCAGCCTATGGCAGGTTACGGCTACTTAGAAGTTGCCGCCCACATTGCTGCAGAATCATCAACAGGAACAAATGTTGAGGTTTCAACTACCGATGACTTTACCAAAGGCGTTGATGCCATGGTTTACAACATCGATGAAGCAAAAGGCATTATGCAAGTTGCTTACCCAAGTGATTTATTTGATCGCAATGTCACTGACGGTCGTACAATGCTCGTTTCATTCCTTACGCTTGCTATTGGTAACAATCAAGGCATGGGCGATGTGGCAAATCTACAAATGCAAGATTTCTACGTGCCACCCCGCATGTTGCAATTATTTGATGGTCCATCAAAAGATATTTCTGACATGTGGCGTATTCTTGGTCGTCCATTAGTCGATGGTGGTTATATTGCCGGAACAATCATCAAACCAAAACTAGGTTTACGTCCAGAACCATTCGCTGAAGCAGCATACCAATTCTGGCTAGGTGGTGATTTCATCAAAAATGATGAACCACAAGGTAACCAAGTTTTCTGTCCAATGAAAAAAGTAATTCCTTTAGTCGCTGATGCAATGAAACGTGCCCAAGATGAAACCGGTGAGGCTAAATTATTTTCTGCCAACATCACCGCTGATGACCATTACGAAATGTTGGCTCGCGCTGATTTTATTTTGGAAACTTTTGGTTCTGATGCCGATAAAGTCGCCTTCCTAGTTGATGGTTATGTCGGTGGGCCGGGTATGATTACTACTGCACGCCGTAACTACCCAGGGCAATATTTACATTACCATCGTGCAGGTCATGGTGCGGTAACATCACCATCTGCAGTACGTGGTTATACGGCATTTGTATTAGCTAAAATGTCTCGTCTACAAGGTGCTTCTGGTATCCATGTAGGTACTATGGGCTACGGTAAAATGGAAGGTGGTGCAGATGATCGCGGTATCGCTTACATGATTGAACGTGATAGCGCTGATGGTCCCTTCTATCACCAAGAATGGTATGGCATGAAACCAACAACACCTATTATTTCTGGTGGCATGAACGCATTACGCTTGCCTGGTTTCTTCGAAAACTTAGGTCATGGTAACGTCATTAACACTGCCGGTGGCGGTGCTTATGGTCATATTGATAGCCCAGCTGATGGTGCCCGCTCATTAGCACAAGCGCATGACTGTTGGAAATCAGGTGTAGATCCTATCGAATACGCGAAAGAACATCGTGAATTTGCTCGTGCATTTGAATCATTCCCTGGTGATGCTGATCGCATTTTCCCAGGTTGGAGAGAAAAATTGGGCGTACATAAGTAAGCCTAAGCACAATACGTTAAACGGTAATCTCCCTGCTCCGGCAGGGAGTTTTCCTTCCATATTCCCACTGCAAAAATATTTAGAAAAGTCGTCTTCTAACAGTTTTTTTTCCTAAATCTTTTTCTACAACTGAGCTTTTATCCCATGAGTGATACAGAACAATACCTAATCAAAGAAGAACCTTTCTACCAAGTACAAAGTGATGAAGTTGAACTCTACACGGCAGCATACAGTGCACGCCTACCTGTCATGGTGAAAGGCCCTACAGGTTGTGGTAAATCACGCTTTATTGAGCATATGGCGTGGAAGCTAAATAAGCCACTGATCACGGTTGCCTGTAATGAAGATATGACTGCTTCTGACTTAGTGGGTCGTTATTTATTAGATGCCAACGGTACACGCTGGTTAGATGGCCCATTAACTGTTGCCGCACGTATTGGCGCAATTTGTTATTTAGATGAAGTGGTTGAAGCACGCCAAGATACGACGGTTGTTATTCATCCTCTAACGGATCATCGCCGTGTTTTACCTTTAGATAAAAAAGGCGAGTTGCTTGAAGCGCATCCTGATTTCCAATTGGTTATTTCGTATAACCCGGGTTATCAAAGTTTGATGAAAGATCTAAAACAATCGACTAAACAACGTTTTACTGCGTTTGAGTTTGATTATCCTACACCAGAGATCGAATCAAATATATTGCAAAAAGAAACCGGTATTAATGCTGATTTAGCTGATAAATTAGTTAAGATTGCGGGTACTGCTAGAAATCTAAAAGGCCATGGTCTTGATGAAGGCATCTCAACACGTCTACTCACCTATGCCGCCGCCTTGATGGATAATGGCATTTCTCCCCAAGCAGCATGTAAGATGGCTTTAGTAAGGCCTATCACTGACGATGCAGATATTCGTGATACCTTAGATCACGCTATCAATACCATGTTTGCTTAATCGATTAGGCTAAGCACATGAGTGAAGCGGAACAAAATCCTTACCGCGAAAGACTCCAATGCGGTTTTGAACAAATCGACCCCGTATTTGATGAATGTATGGCAGAAGCCAATGCGTTGCTTTCGCAACAAGGCGTTGAAGATTACTTAGAAGGCGCCTCGCTGGTCTGCATGATTGGTCGTGGTGTTGAGCCGGTTCTCACCTATCTTGAAGATATGCCTGCCATTGCCGAACACCTTGGCGAACCTGTACTCGAACTTGTCTCACAAAGCGTTTGGAAAATGTCTCGTACGCCGAACGGCAAAGCTATTCCAGAATTTTTACATACTTTAGGTGCCGTCTCACGTCGTTTAGGTGATATACCTGCACTAAAAAATTATTTCGACATAGTTTTTGATATGATGGAAGCAACCACCAAATCTATCCATGGCAAGCAAGCGACCATTCCAAGCCCCGGCTTACCCATATTATTAAAAAAGATCCCATATTTAATTGATCAATTATCATTAGGCGGACTCAAAAACTGGATTGATTATGGTATTCAGTACTACAACAATCATCCAGAACGTCAAATAGACTTTTTCAGCCTTCAATCTGCCGATAGCCATGCTATCATGCAACGCGAACGCCATGGCACATTATTTTATGATAATGAACGTAAACTTAATCTCTATATGCAAGGTTTATGGCAATCTGATCCACAGTTAGTCCCCTATTCTCTAGGTTTTGATGAATTACGCAAACCGCAACCTTATTTTGATCAATTAGGCTTTCGCATTCCCGATGTGTATGATGATATTAATAATGTCACAGGCATTGATCGTTATCGTGCCACATTGGCGCACATGGCTGCGCATCAGCGATGGACTAAACCGATTATCGCTGATAATTACAGTCCTTTTCAGCGGATGGCTGTCGAGTTTATTGAAGATGCCCGCGTTGAATACTTAGCGATCCAACAATACCCTGGCTTACGACAGTTATTCATCAAATTACACCCTCGCCCTGTTGAAGGCGCCTGTGATCCAGCGACCCAATCTTGTCTTCGTCATCGTTTAGCCATGCTATCACTCGCATTACTCGATCCTGAGCATGGCTATACAGATCCTGATTTGCTTGAATTTGCCGAGCGTTTTCATAGCGCCATGACTGCTGGAGAATCTAGCACTAAAGAGATTGCAGGTATCGCTCTTTCTTATGTAGCCCGAACACGTATTCAAAGCGACCAATTAGCCAACGTATTTTTTGATGATACTGAAATTGATTACCGTGATGATAACCGCCATATGTGGGTATTCATTGAAGAAGGTGACGAAGAAGAATCGTTTGATGATAATCGCAAAAATCAAGCTGAAGAAGAGGAAGTTCAAGGCCTCCCACCACGGCATTATCCAGAATGGGACTACAACTCACAAAGTTATCGCCCAGATTGGGTCAGTGTTTATGAATCTCTACATCCTTCTGGAAATGCCACCGATGTAGATGTATTGTTAGAAAAACATGCCGCCGTACTCAAGCGAATGAAACGAATTTTAGAATTATTAAAACCACAAAATTATGTGCGTGTTCGCTATCAAGAAGAAGGGTCAGAACTTGATCTTGATGTTGCCATTCGCTCATTAATTGACCTAAAAAGTGGCAGCCAACCTGATACTCGAATCAATATGAGTCATAAACATGATGGCCGTGATATTGCCGTTATGTTATTACTTGATTTATCACAATCAACCAATGAAATACCACAAGGTGCCACGCAAACTATTTTAGAGTTATGCCAAGAATCCGTGTCGCTATTGTCTTGGTCAATTGAACAACTCGGTGATAAATTTGCTATTGCCGGCTTTCATTCCAATACCCGTCATGATGTACGTTATCACCATATTAAAGGCTTTAGTGAACAATGGGATGATGATGTAAAAGGCCGCATCGCAGGCTTAAAAGCAAGCTATTCAACACGAATGGGGGCTGCGATGCGGCATGCGGCACATTATCTATCAGCTCAAAAAGCTGATAAAAAACTATTATTAATCCTCACAGATGGTGAGCCTGCAGATATTGATGTTGACGATGAACGCCTACTCATAGAAGATACACACAAAGCAGTTCAGGAACTAGACCAAGAAGGTATTTTCAGCTATTGTATTACCCTCGATCCTCATGCAGATGAGTATGTAAGTGATATTTTTGGCAAGCAACATTTAGTGATCGATAATATTAACAATCTGCCTGAAAAATTGCCCGCATTATTTGCTAGTTTGACAAAATAAATAAGGACGCACTATGGCATCCCCTAAGAATATTTCAGCATCGTTATTTGTAATAATGACACTAATGAGCACGCCATCTAATGCTGATTGGCGGTCACTTCTTAAAGACTTTTCCGAAGTAGGAAGCGATATTTTGTCTAGTGATACTACCAGTTCATCTTTAGATTCCAATACGATTATTTCTGGTTTAAAAGAAGCACTCAGCATTGGTAGTGAACGTGCAGTAAAAGCCGTGAGCAAACCAGATGGTTACCTTTCAAACGAGCTTATTAAAATTGCCATGCCGCCCAAGTTAAAACAAGCTGGCGATTTAATGCGTAAGTTTGGCTTAAGTTCATACGCCGATACATTTGAAGAAAGCATGAATCATGCAGCAGAGAAAGCGGCGCCAGAAGCAACCGCACTAATTATTGATGCCATTAAAAATATGAGTATTGAAGATGCACAAACCATTCTTCAAGGTGAAGATGATGCCGCCACACAGTATTTCCGTGAAAAAACCACACCGCAATTAACTGAATTATTCCGCCCAACAATCGATAACTCACTCAATGAAGTAGGCACAACAAAATATTATAATGATTTAACTGATAAAGTGGCTGCGATTCCATTAGTCGGTGAAAATATTGATATGGATTTGACTAGTTATGTGACTGATCAAGCTTTGAATGGCTTATTCACCATGATCGCTCTAGAAGAAAAGAAAATTCGTGAAAATCCTGCGGCAAGAACAACCGAGCTATTAAAACAAGTCTTTGCGAAATAAGCTTAATTTGGCAGAAGAATAATTTCATCCATCCGATCCAGCCCTGCTTTCTTATGGCTTATCAATAAGATACTGGTGTCGGGTTTGTAAGCAAGAATAGCATCGAGCATTTTTTTCTCGGTATCCGTATCCAAACCCTCACCTGGTTCATCTAAAATCAAAATGGGCGCGTCTTTCAATAAAGCTCTAGCAACAGCAATACGTTGTGCTTGTCCACCCGAGAGCTTTAAGCCCGCTTCACCCACCCAAGTATCATAGCCATCAGGTTGCGATGTAATAAACGCATCTATCTGGGCAATACGACAAACCTGTTGCAATGCTTCATCGCTGGCATCTGGGTTTGCCAATAATAAATTACGTTTAATCGTGCTATTAAACAAAACAGTCTGCTGGCTAACTGCACTGAAATAACGTCGACAGTCTTCACTATGATAGGCACTTAAATCATAGCCACCTAATTGTATCGAACCGCCACTGCATGGCCAAAATTTTAACAATAGCTGAACAATACTGGTTTTCCCTGCCCCGCTTTCTCCGATAATAGCGACCTTGTTACCTTGCGGTAAGCAGAAACTAAGCGATTTAATTACATCGTTATCACTAGTTGGATAACGAAAGCTGACCTGATCGAAGACAATATCCAGCTGTTCAGGCTGAGGCGAGGCTTGTTCTGGTTCACTTATCACTGGTTTACTATCAGCCAGTTCAAAAATCCGTTTTGCAGATGCCAACGTTTCAGGCAATAATTGCAATGCCAGTGGCAAGGGTACAATAGCCTCAAAACTGGCAAGTGCAAATAATGCAAACATGGGCATCATTTCTGGCGAAAGTTGCTGTGAGCTCACCAGCGGGATAGTGATGATCAGCATACTCCACATCGCCAAATTAGCACTCAATCCCAGTGCTCCTTGTGAAAACCCCATCAATGTTGCTTGTTTTTGCTGATCGCTTACCAACTGCTGGCTTAACTGCTGTATCTTTTCTATTTGTTGCTGCTGCGCACCATAAATCAGCAGTTCTGCCATACCTTGCATACTATCAATCGCGGTTGTTCGCAGACAGGTTTTAGTTTTCACCATTCGTTCAGCCGGCTTTTTAGCCAGTCGATTCACTAATAAAGGGACCAGCACACCAGCAAGTATTAATAAACTTATCTCAACAAGCCATAAGCCCATGTCATATCTTATCAAGAAGACACTATAAAATATGACGGCAATGAACGCGACGATAAGTGGCGCAGCAATCCGCAGATAAAAATTCTGTAGTTGATCAATATCAGCACTGATACGGCTTAAAATATCGCCACTATGATACTGTTGTAGCACAGCGGGGGCTAACGGTTCTAACCGCTGATAAAACCATACTCGTAACGCCGATAACTGCCTAAATGTCGCTTCATGAGTCACCACTCTTTCTGCATAGCGACCCGCTGTTCGAATAATAGCAAAGCCGCGAATCATTGCCGCCGGCGTGAAGTAATTAACTTGACTAATACCCGCCGTACCAGCTATGCCCATTATGGTGATAAACCAAGCGGCAAGCGCAAGTAAGCCTACATTTGCCAACAGCGTGATCAACGACAAAATGATACCAAGCACCATCCAAGCCCAGTAAGGCTTAAATAACATCAATAAACGGAATACTATCTTGATATTGTTTATCATGCATCCACCTCAGCAAAGGTGCGAATTAATTGTGCATAAAGTCCTGATTGTGCCAATAATGCTGAATGTGTTCCCGATTCAATAATTTTGCCTTGATCCATAACTAGGATCTGATCGGCATGTTCCACTGTTTTCAGTCGATGCGCTATCATGATCACTGTTTTGTTTGTTGCCAGTGTCATAATACTTTGCTGAATCAATTGTTCACTTTCAGAATCTAGATTTGCTGTGGCTTCATCTAATAAAATAATAGGCGCATCTTTCAAAAATGCGCGCGCAAGGGCTATTCGCTGAATTTGTCCGCCCGACAAACCTTGCCCACGTTCCCCAATTTGAGTGTCATATCCCGCTTCTAAACTATCGATATAGTCAGCAATATTGGCTAATTTTGCGGCTTGCGAAATAGCTTTATCATCGGCATTGTCCATACCTAAGGCGATATTATCTCGGATTGAACCTCGAAATAAATGGGGGTTTTGAGGCACCCACGCAATCTGCTTGCGCCAATCAACAATATTTACTTGTTCAAGGGGAATTTTATTAACAGTGATACTGCCTTGTGTTGTATGTATAAACCCTGCTAACAATCGGATCACCGTACTTTTTCCTGCGCCACTTTTGCCAACCAAAGCGATAGTTCTACCTGCAGGAATGGATACCGTAAAATCCTTTAATGCCTCGCCACGATGATCATAACGATAAACCACATGATTAAATTCAATGTCGATAGGGCTTGTTAACAGTTTGCTAACAGCCGTTATTTTATTTTGCTTTGGCAATGGTTGTTGCAAAATATCTAACATTTTTTCAGCCGCACCAATCGCTTCTAACCGTGCATGATAATGCGTGCCCATATTACGTAATGGCAAATAAAACTCGGGGGCTAATAGCAAGGCAAAAAAGCCATAAAAGAAATCAATCTCACCATAAAACAATCTAAAACCAACCAATACGGCCACAATTGCAATACTGACACTGGCCAAAAATTCAAGCACTAATGAAGATAAAAATGCAACGCGTAACACTGACATAGTTGATCGTCGATAATCATCAGAAATACGTTGTATCGTGTCTATTTCACGCCGACTGGCATTAAAAATCTTTAATGTCGTCAAGCCCTGAATCATATCCAGAAAATGGGCACTCATTCGCGCCAATTTACGCCATTGTTTTTTGTTAAGCCGTTGGGTGCCTTTCCCTATCAAGATCATAAAAAAAGGAATTAACGGTGCGGTGATTAACAGTACCAATCCTGATATCCAATCTATTGGAAAAACAAAAACTAAAATAGACAACGGGATGAGAACCACTAACGCCATGGTTGGTAAATAGCGTGCATAATAAGCTTCTAACGCTTCAACACCCTCCACTAAAGTGGTCATGATCTCACCACTACGTTCACCATCAATGGCAACAGGGCCTAAAGCAAGGAGATGTTGATGCAGACGGTTGCGTAAATTGACTTTTACCCGTGCAGCAGCTTTAAATGCTGTCACTTCCGATGCCCAACTTAAGCCTGCACGCAATAAAAATACCACCAGCATCGCCCATAGCCACGCTTGCACATCGCTAAGTGATGCCTTTTCAAAAATAACAGTATTAATGATATTAGCCAGCAACCAGGCCTGTAATATCAATAAAAACCCGGCTGTTAGTCCTAAGCCAATAGCTAAACTGAGATAATGTTCTGTTAGCGGTTTTTGTGACTTTAAAAAGTCAGGGATATTCATTAAACCATTATCATTTATTCGTCGTCTTCAAGCCCGTTCAGCTCCAACCACATCACATTGATAATACCAAAGGCGCTCGCCAATAATACACCCAGTAACCATGCGAAATACCACATATTAAATCTCCTTAGTAGAGTGTATGTTCATTTTCACGAATGCTTTCTACAGTATGCTTGCCCCACATAACCTTATAACACCACGAGGTATACGCTAGGATAAGAGGCACAAAAAACAATGCCGCCCAGAACATTATATTTAAGGTTAATGCACTTGATGTGGCATCCCACATTGTTAAGCTATGACTTGGGTTTAAACTTGATGGGAAGATAAACGGAAATAGCGAAAACCCAGCGGTTAAAATAATGCCAATCATGCTCATACACGAACCATAAAAAGCCAATACGGCCCTATCTGCTCTACCCATAATAAAGGCAAGCAATGCGCCTCCAAAACCTAAAACAGGAGCAACAATAAACCATGGGTAAACAGTATAATTATGCAACCAACTTACTTCACCGACGGTAACAGTTTTATTTAGCGGATTACTCACCGCCGCAATATCAAAATGACCGCTAATTGCATAGCCGTCAATCCATTGCCACAGCCAAATGCCTTCTATTGCAAATAGCACAATAACAGCTAATGCTGCGAACCCTAAAAACGTTCTTGCACGCTCATAAACAGGCCAGCCTGAACGTAGCATTAAATAGCTGGCACCATGCATCATAAACATGGCTATTGCTAATAGCCCAGATAACACTGCAAAAGGGTGTAAAAGTTGGAAAAAACTTGTCTCCAATGACGATCGCATTAGATCATCATATTCAAAGCCAATTCCGAGGAATAAGTTGCCCATACCCACACCAAAAATAAGCGGCGGGATCACACCCGGCACAAATAACGCCCAATCCCAAAAATTTCGCCATTTTTGACTTGGTAATTTAGAGCGATAATCAAAGCCTACGGGCCTTAAAAATAATGAAAACAATAGTATTAATAATGCCAAGTACATCGCTGAAAAGGCTGTTGCATACAAGGTCGGCCATGCAGCAAACAATGCGCCAGCGGCGAGAATTAACCAAACCTGATTACCATCCCAGTGCGGTGCAATCGCATTAATCGCTACACGGCGCTCTTCATCTGTTTTACCAACAAAAGGTAAAATCATCGCAACGCCCATATCAAAACCTTCTGTTAGGGCAAAACAAATCCAAAGCACACCGATCAAGATCCACCAAGCGAGTTTTAAATATTCATAACTTAAAAATTCCATATTCACTCTCCCTTATAGTAGATGTTTGTCTTGATTCGACGTCATTGCCGATTCAAAATGATATCGCCCAGTATGTAAGGAACTAGGCCCCAATCGAGCAAACTTGAGCATTAAATACACTTCAACAATCAATAAAAAGGTATAAAAAACGATAAAACCAATAAGGCTGTTAAATACATCACTATATTCAAGACTGGACACTGACAATGCCGTTGGAAGAATTTCACCTACTGCCCAAGGTTGTCGCCCAAACTCAGCTACAAACCAGCCACATTCAATGGCAACCCATGGTAAAGGTAGGCTGATAAAACATAGCCATAATAGCCAACGTTTGGTGAATGCCGTTCGTTTAGCCGTGAAATAAAAGGCTAACAAAAATACAAATAGCATTGCTACACCCGCACCCACCATTGCTCTAAAGGTGAAGAATAATGGTGCAACTTTAGGAATACTATTTTTAGCCGCCAATTGAATGTGTTCTTCACTCGCATTAACTACATCATCCGTATACTGCTTGAGCAATAATCCATAGCCAAAATCTTTGCTTAATTCTTCCTTGAAATATACTTTATCCGCTTCCGATGCATAACCATCTTTAATCTTTTCAAACATGCCATAAGCCACCATACCATTTCTAATACGTTGCTCGTTTTCTTTAATAATATCCTTTAGACCCATTACTTGTTCATCTAACGATCGTGTAGCGATAATCCCCAATGCATAAGGAATTTTAATCGCATAATGCGTTTCTTGTGCTTCTTGATCGGGCAATCCAAATAAGGTAAATGCCGCAGGAGCTTCTTCTGTTTCCCACTCCGCTTCAATCGCTGCTAATTTATATTTTTGTAATGCCCCCGTCTCATAACCACTTTCATCACCTAATAAAATAACAGAGAAAATAGCGGCGGTACCAAATCCTGCTGCAACTGCAAAAGAACGTTTTGCAAAGCCAATATCGCGCCCTTTTAATAAATACCAAGCACTGATACTCAGCACAAACATCGAACCTGCGACATAGCCACCTGCAACAGTATGAATAAATTTAACTTGTGCTACAGGGTTAAGCAAAATTTCAGTGAAACTGGTCATTTCCATCCGCATTGTTTCAATATTAAGTTCTGCGCCAACAGGATTTTGCATCCAACCGTTTGCAATCAAGATCCATAATGCTGAGAAGTTAGTACCGATTGCCATCAACCACGTGACCATCAAATGTTGATTTTTAGACATGCGATCCCAACCAAAAAAGAACATGCCAACAAAGGTCGATTCAAGGAAGAAAGCCATTAAACCTTCTATCGCCAAAGGTGCTCCGAAGATATCGCCCACATAATGAGAGTAATAGGCCCAGTTCGTTCCAAACGAAAACTCCATGGTGAGGCCTGTCGCCACGCCTAAAGCAAAGTTAATACCGAATAATTTCCCCCAGAACTTCACCATATCCTTGTAGATCTGCTTGCCTGTCATTACATAGACAGATTCCATAATAGCGAGGATAAATGTCAAACCTAATGTGAGTGGAACGAATAGGAAATGGTATAAGGCAACCGTAGCGAACTGAAGCCGCGAGATGTCAACAAGTTGTTCTGCTATCATATTTTATATCCTTAATTTACAGGGTCGAATTCACCACAAAAAGTGCATCGCATGATTGTCATACTAATTGTAAGTGAACTCAAAACATTAGATAACTCTAATATTGCGTCATTTATTAAATTTAATCCACTATTTTTTATTTATGTTTACCATAAATAAATTTTATAAGACCCGAATAATGCCTACAAAATATTCCGTGAAGAATGCGCCATCACCAACGACTAATTTGTCACTAAGCGACTCTACTCTACTTTGGGCAGAAGTACATATTCTCATCCTCAAAACATACAACTGGTGTAAACTACGCATAGTCAGCATCAACCTAGCATAAGGAAATATTTATGGTATCCCAAGCCACACACAAGATCAATTTATGTAGCCAAGGCATCGCACTTAAATCATTATTCACCGGCTACTTAGTGGTGGTGGCTATCGGCTACCTCATGGCTATCGTTCAAATTCAATTTACCCATGGTATGGCAGATGGTGAATTAGGTTTATCCATCGATGACATTGTTTATAGTTATTATGGAAATCGCTCCGGCTCTGTGCTTGAAGCAAAACTAAATGGCTCGATGAAACTCAATACCTCAGAAGAAAATCGCTTAAAAATTATTAACTGGGTGCATAAAGGTGCAGGCGAGCAGTCATTTAACAATATGGGCATCCGTACAATCATGGATGAAAGCTGTGTCATGTGTCACAACGGTTCATCTGGCTTACCTATTCCCGACTTCACCAAATTTGAAAATGTAGCCAAACGTGCTGAAACAGATGAAGGCGCAACGTTCTCATCGCTAGCACGAGTTTCACATATTCACTTATTTGGGATCTCGTTTATCTTTATGTTTGTCGGGCTTATTTTTAGTTTAGCTGCCGGTGTTCCAAAATATTTAAAAGCAACCGTAATCGTAATGCCTTACGTCTTCTTAATTCTAGATATTTCATCGTGGTGGCTCACAAAACTCAACCCTAACTTTGCTTGGTTAGTCATTATCGGTGGTGGTGCCATGGCATTGTCATTCGCCTTTATGTGGGTCGTATCAATGTATGAAATGTGGATCATGCCGCGTTTGCGTAGTGATTATCGTGATGCATTATTGGATGAATAATGCTAAATTACCATTATTAACAAGTTATCTTCATGAAGAAAAATAATGCCCTCTAAGTATTTATCAAACGGAGTTCTAAGAGGGGTTATTGCCCAAGCAACTAATGATGAAAGATTATCTTTGACAAAGCTACTTGATGAAAATCAAACAGTTTCATATAGCTATGATAAATTACAAGAAGAAATATGTTTATGTGGTGGTCATGGAACTGCCAACTTCTTTCGTGGACAAGGAACTAGCTATCTCGATATTTTAGACGACATCATTAAAGAACTAGAAATTAAAGGGCTAACTCCATATTTCGGTGCACAAAATGACAATCTATCACTCTGTTTTATAGATGATATTTCTATTATTAAACAGCCTAGAATAGAATCCATTGAAAAAGGTATTAAATTTGCTAAAGAAGCAGAAGAAAAAATCATATTAAAGTTATTAGAGCATTCCTACGAGAAGATGACTCAACATGAGAGAGTGGAGTTTGATAAGAAAATCAACGAGGTGGCAAAACAATTTGGCAGTGATCCAACCAATAAACTAGCAGGTGCTGCGGGACTAATCGCACTAGGGAATATTGGAGGCTTTGCAACCTATACATTCCTAACAACTGCCATGAGTGCGATTTCAATGGGGACATTGAGCTTTGGAGCATATACGTCAGCAACATCTGCTCTAAGTGTTATATTAGGCCCCATAGGATGGGCTGGTTTAGGAGCCGCTGCTATTTATGCATACGGTAAGCCAGAGTATCAAAAGCTAATTCCAATTGCGGCTATAATTGGCACAATCAGGCAGCGTATTGAATTTGAGAAAGTTAAAATGTGAGGGAAAATTGCAATGGCAAAGTTAATTGAAATAATTGCAGGTTTAGCTGTATTTGGTTTTTGGATGAATATAGTTGGAAATCCACATGTAGTGGAAACAGTTCTCGGTCTAATAATTGGGACTAGTGTTGGCTTTTGGGTTTATAGGAAATTAGCAAATCTTTGGTAACAAAGGTACCCAACAAAACTATGGCAATCAGCTCAACAGTTAACAAGGTCTCTTTATCCATTTCTGATCTCGATCGGCATTATTATCAAAGCCATGAAATAACCGTGGCACAGCATCCTTCTGAAAATGATTTTCGTTTTATGATTCGGCTTATTGCCTTTATGCTCAATGCTGGCGATCAACTCAGTTTCACCAAAGGCATGAACAGTGATGATGAGCCTGAACTGTGGCAAAAATCATTAGCCGGTGAAATTGAACTATGGATTGATTTTGGTCAGTTAGATGAAAAACGTATTCGCAAAGCATGCGGGCGCGCCAAACAAGTGATTATTTACACTTATCATGAAGGCAAAGCTAAGGTGTGGTGGCAGCAAATCCAACAAAAGCTACAACGTTTTAATAATCTTAGTGTTATCCATATTAATGCGGATAGCATCGATTCAATGAAAAACCGTTCTATGCAATTACAATGCACCATTCAAGATGGCGAGCTTTATTTGAGTGATGATAAATCTAATATCACCATTACTTTTGATAAGCTTAGCTCGCCTTAAAATACTCTTTTGTTAGCTTAAATACCACCGGGCTTAGTAGTAATAATGCGACTAAGTTAGGCAGTGCCATCAAGGCATTTAGAGTATCTGCCACCAGCCAAATAAAAGATAAGTTTGCCGTTGCACCTAATGGCACGGCAATAATCCACAATACGCGGAAAGGGATAATTGACTTCACACCAAATAAATATTCAACACATTTTTCGCCATAAATACTCCAGCCCAGAATGGTGGTGAAAGCAAAAACACAAAGCCCTATCGCTACGATTGCACCACCAAAACCGGGTAATGCCGATTCAAATGCTAAAGAAGACAAACTCGCACCGGTCTCACCACTCGCCCATACACCTGATACGATAATGACTAAGCCTGTAATTGAGCACACTATAATCGTATCTATAAACGTACCAAGCATCGCAACAGTGCCTTGTTGGACTGGACTATTTGTTTTTGCTGCAGCATGTGCAATAGGAGCACTTCCCAACCCAGCTTCATTTGAGAAAATGCCTCGCGCTACACCAAAGCGAATAGCCGCCCATACTGCTGCACCTGCAAAACCGCCTGTGGCTGCAATAGGGGTAAATGCATAGGTGAAGATAAGGTCAAAAGCGGCGGGGATTTGTGAGGCATGCATCGCTAAAATAACAATGCCTGCCAGGACATAACTGATCGCCATAAAAGGCACTAGTTTACCAGCTACTTCAGCAATACGTCTGATACCACCTAGCAATACTAATGCGACTAACACAGCCATAACGATGCCTGTCACCCAAGGATTTATCCCTAAGTTTGAAGATAAAACATCGGCTACGGAATTAGCCTGAATGGTATTGCCAATTCCAAAACCTGCTAAAGCTCCGAATATAGCAAAGCTTGTCGCTAACCATGTAAATCTCTGACCTAAGCCATTTTTAATGTAGTACATAGGGCCACCGATTTTGTTGCCATTTTCATCGGTTTCACGATAATGCACAGCTAACACGGCTTCAGCATATTTAGTTGCCATACCGACTAATGCGGTCATCCACATCCAAAACAAAGCACCGGGGCCACCTAAAAATATGGCCGTTGCTACACCCGCGATGTTACCAGTACCAATCGTTGCAGCCAATGATGTCATTAAGGCGTTAAATGGAGATATATCGCCCTCTACCTTTGACTTATAATCACGGCCACGCCATAACATTTTGAAGCCATAGCCTAACTTGGCAATGGGCATTCCTTTTAGACCAATCATTAAAACAAGACCTGTGCCTAAAATCAGCACCAACATTACTGGTCCCCAGACAATTCCATTAAGTTGTTTAATTAGATCGGTAATTAGTTCCATTTTACTATCCTAAAGGTAGAGTTGGTTTATTCTAACATCAACTTGGGAGCATGCTCGTTACCGCCCTTTTTCACCTCTCCGTCACTCCGGCATGCTTTTAGCCAGAGTGACGTAACCGCAGGCTAAATGACGAGGTGAAAATTAAAAGACACCACTATTGGCAGGATTATCTTTTAACATTTGCTGATAAAACTCACCAAATTCTAATCCCCATAATGATTCAAGAAGAGGTATATGTTTATTTAATTCTATTGGCAAAATTTGCGGTTTATTATTAAATGCAAAAACAACTGTATTACGGTGCTCAGCTAAGGATAAACAAACTGTTTGGCGATCAAATACATTCCTAATAACCGCTAAGCAGCGTTTAAAATCCGCTTCATTATCGACTAACAAGTTGAGTGATAATTGACCATTGTCAGTGAGCATGGCACGGCACTGTTGTAAAAAATCGTGCTCTACAATCCACGGAGGTGTTTTCTGCTCCACAGCAATATCCACCACAATTAAGTCATACTTGTGCTTGCTATATTGCACATAATCAACAATGTTTTCAGTGACAAGTTGCCATTTTTTACTAATTGGAAATTCAAAAAAATCGTGGGCAATCTGGCTAACAGTTTCAGATATTTCCACCGCCTCGCCTTTCACTTCAGGAAAACAGCCAGCAAAATAACGTGCCGTTGCTCCACCACCCACACCTGCTAATAGTACGCGTTTTGGCTGTTGAACAAACATCATCCCTGCCAGCATCGCTCGATTAAGCACTGAAGGTAAAATTTCTGGACGATTTAGGATGATTTCAGATTGAATTAGACCATCGTTAAATTCTAACCAACGTCGATCATATTGATGCCAGACCCGAATATCACCCTCATCTGTTTGCTGGTCAAACAGAAGTCGAGGCTCAACTAAAGTCATTAGCTTTCTCTTTTTGCTTCAAGTGCATCCCATCGTTCATAGCTTGTTTCGAGCTCCGTTGTCAGTTGTGCCAATTCATCCTGAATTTTAGCTTGTTTGTCTGCTGCCTGCTGATAAAATTCAGGAGCACTAATTTTTTTATGTAATTCTGCTTGTTTAAGTTCAAACTGTTCAATTTCTTTCGGTAATAGATCTAAATCTAGTTGCTCTTGATACGTTAAAGCTGATTTTTTATTCACCTTTTTAACAACAGTCTTCACCTTCTCTTTTGCTGGTGTTGCAGCGCGTTTATCTTGTGAGCGCTGATGCAACCAATCATCATAGCCACCGACATATTCACGCACTTCGCCGTCATCATCAAACACGATAGTACTGGTCGCCACATTATTCAAAAATGAACGGTCATGACTCACTAATAATAATGTACCTTTATAATTCATTAATAAATCTTCTAATAAATCTAAGGTTTCAGCATCCAAATCATTAGTCGGCTCATCCATCACCAATAAATTGGCGGGTTGAGTAAATAGTTTTGCTAATAAAAGACGGTTTCGTTCACCGCCTGATAATGATTTTATCGGTGTGCGAGCGCGTTCTGGAGTAAAGAGAAAATCTTGCAAATAGCCCATTACATGTTTGTCAGCACCATTGATAGTGACATAATCTTTACCCTGACCCACATTATCCACCACACTCACTTCTTCATCTATTTCACTGCGTAACTGATCAAAATAGGCAATTTCAATTTTAGTGCCGAGTTTTACCGAGCCAAATTCCGGCTTATTTCGACCTAATAAAATAGATAACAAAGTTGTTTTACCGCAACCATTAGGACCAATCAGACCAATCTTATCACCACGTTGAATAACGGTATTAAAATCCTTAAACAATACGCGTCCATCATAACTTTGGCCTACACCCTCGGCTTCAACCACCAACTTACCACTACGATCAGCATCTTGCAGTTGCATCTTGGCCTTACCTTGAACCTCACGTCTTGCACCCCGTTCACGGCGCAATTGTTCTAATGCACGAACGCGACCTTCGTTACGAGTTCTACGAGCTTTGATTCCTTGTCTTATCCATACTTCTTCTTGTGCTAGTTTTTTATCAAACAAGGCATTTTGTTGTGCCTCTTCATCTAACAATGCTTCTCGGCGCACTAAAAAATTGGCGTAATCACCGGGAAAACTCACCAAATTGCCACGATCAATTTGAATAATACGCGTCGCTAATGATTGTAAAAACATACGATCATGGGTGATAAATAATAACGTGCCTTCGTAACTTTTTAAGAACTCTTCTAACCACGTAATCGATGCGATATCTAAATGGTTTGTAGGTTCATCTAACAATAATACATCTGGCTCTTTAACTAAAGCTTGGGCAAGTAATACACGCCGCTTCATCCCGCCCGATAATGCAGAAAACTCCATATCTGCATCTAAGGACAAGCGTGAAATAACGGCTTCAACTTTTTGTTCAACAGACCAACCATCAACGGCTTCTAATTCATGCTGCGCCTTTTCTAAAGCCGCCAGCACTTTATCTGAACTATCAGTTTCTAATTGATGGATCACATGATGATATTGAATTAATAATGGGGCAATATCACCTAAACCTTGAGCAACCACATCGAACACTGTGCCACCCGTTCCTTCTGGTACTTCTTGTTCTAAACGAGCAATGTTTAAACCTTGTCCAACCACCTCACCAGAATCTTGTTTAACTTCTCCCGCAATGACTTTCATTAGCGTCGATTTGCCCGCGCCATTGCGGCCGACCAAACAGACACGCTCGCCACGATCAAGCTGAAAATCTACCTTATCTAATAGATTAGGACCGCCAAAACTGACGGTTAATTGTTTTAATGATAATAATGCCACGCTTATTCCTAACAGGGGTAAAGGTATGATGAGTTTGTCATCTCAAGCCAGCGCGTAGTATAACTTAGTCTTGAAGTCTTCCCCAGAAAGAAAAAGATAAAAAGGTAGAAAATTATTTTATCTATCGCTCAAAAAAATAGCGCAGCAAATTGCTGCGCTATTTAAACGGTGTGGATCAAAAATGAATTTTATTAGAATTTAGCACCTAATATGATCCACCATTTTCTAGTATCTGTGGCGAAATCTTCAGCATCGTAATCAGCATAAATGAACGTCGCAGAGTAGTTTTCTTTAAATTTTTTCGAAATTTTCAAATCAATTTCATCACCATAATTATCACTACCTTCGTTTGCATCAAAATCATGATATCTCAAATCAAATTTCATTCCGTTTAAAAAAGCATTCACAGATTCTATTTTATACGATGCTTTAATATGTGTATCTTCGATCCCTGTTGCCGGTACTGAAACAAATTTATCTGCCCAGCCATGGAAGCCATGGCCCGTTCCTAATGGTGCAGTAAACCGGCCTTTTGTACCATCGGCTTCGAGCTCTTCATAACCCAGTTTTACGCTCCAGTTACTTCCACCTAAACCTAATTCAGCCAACGTATAGTCGGCATCAAAATTAGCAGGGTTATCAGCATAATCAGATTGTGTTGCATATTCAGCGGTATATAAGACATTTAAGCTTTCATTGATCGGCGCCTTACCTATAAAGCGTAGTCCATAGGTGTTTGATGAATTTCCCTCAAAAGACGAGTCTTCAAAATCTAATGCGTAGTTATACAAGGTGAAGGCGCCATATTTCCAACCACTGTATTTAGCGTTGAATAAATGGAGGTTACTTTCTATATCGCCTAGCGGATGATCTCCCCCTACAGAGCGATTCACATTTGATACATAAACATAATTTATAACCGTATTAGGAAGAGACTTATTTAACACTGAAATGGAATCATATGATTGATGATGCTGACGCCAATTATTAATATTCACAAAGCGAATATTGTCAAAATTGAAATGTTTACGTCCAACTGTAATATCGGTATTAGAAAGACCACTATAGGTTAGAAAGGCTTGATTGACTTCGGTGTTTTCTGGATCAGCAACGGTTGGATATTGTGTTTTTCCATTCAAAGTATCGTTAAAATTATCATTGCCAATATGAGCGACATTTTGAAACTCTAACGTTGCTGCAAAATCATTTAAGCTACCTGTTTTATAATTCAGCGTGGTACGTAATGTAGAGGCTGTTGCATCTTTCGAAAAACCATCTTGGTCAACATTTTCTAAGCGATAGCGAAAGGCTAAACTCACTTGAGCATCATCAGCAAAAAACTGCTTTAATGTATTGCTACTATCTGCATATGCCGGCAGCGAAAAGGCACAAAGAATTGTGCTTGAGATTAATGTTTTTTTAAGCATGTAAGGACTTCCTTGATTGAATAATATCAAAGGTCCTGAAGCACTCTTTATGCCAAGCTTAGCTATATGAGGGAAAACATTCTTAATAAAGCTAGTTTTTGCCTATACCCTCACAGTTTTATAGCTAATGTTAGAAGTTTAGACTCTTCTAAAATGAGCATATGTGGACTGAATATATAGAACACGGCAACTTATGCCGGTTTTAAGCACTTTTAGAAGGATTCTAATTGTTCGCTCGCTTCAAACCAATCCATTTCAGCTAGTTCCAACTCTGATTTTAGGTTGCCTTGTTCTAATAACAAGGTTTTTAATTTGTCTTTATTATTGTCGTCATACAGGGTGTTGTCTGCTAGTTTTTCTTCTACTTTATCTAATGATAACTGCACTTTTTCCATCTTCTGCTCAGCCTTTTTAACCGCATTACGCAATGGTTGCAGTTTTTGTCTAGCTTCGGCAGCAGCACGGCGGTCACCTTTCTTTTTATTGCTGTTACTACTTGTTTCGTTAATCACTTTTTCGGGTTTATCTTTATTCAATGTCCACTCTCGATAATCATCTAAATCGCCATCAAATACTTTAGCTTGTCCGTCTGATACTAACCATAACTCATCCGCCACCGTACGTAACAAATGCCTATCATGTGAAACGACAATCAATGCCCCTTCAAAATCTTGCAATGCTAATGTCAAAGCCAAGCGCATTTCTAAATCAAGGTGATTTGTCGGCTCATCTAATAATAATACCGCTGGTTTTTGATAGACCAATAACGCCAATACTAAACGTGCTTTTTCACCACCCGAAAAAGGGCCAACAGGTGCTAAAGCATCATCACCTTGAAAACCAAAACCACCGATAAAGTTACGCAATACCGTTTCAGAGGCTAACCGATCAAGTCGTTGCAAATGCTGTAATGGACTTTCATCCATGGTTAATTGTTCTAATTGATGCTGTGCAAAATAAGCGATTTTAATGTCTTTCGCTTCTTTACGCTTACCTTGCAGTGGTGGCAATTCACCGGCAATTAATTTTATTAATGTTGATTTACCTGCACCATTAGGCCCCAATAAACCAATACGATCGCCCGGTGCTAATGATAACTTCACCCCCGAAATAATCGGCTTGTCATTATAACCCACGGCTATTTTATCTAAACTTAATAAAGGTGCTGTTAATCGTGTTGGCGGATAAAAACTAAAATGAAACGGCGAATCAACATGGGCAGGTGCGATTAATTCCATCCGCTCCAATGCTTTGATCCGGCTTTGAGCTTGTCTTGCTTTGGTTGCTTGCGCCTTAAAACGCGTCACAAATTGGCGAATATGCGCTATCTCACGTTGCTGTTTATTATGCGCCGCTTGTTGATGTGCTAAATGTTCCGCTCGCGCTAATTCAAAGGCCGAATAATTACCAGTGTAAGCTTTCATGCCCTGCTGTTCGATATGCACTACTTGGGTTACAACACGATCTAAAAAATCCCGATCATGTGAAATCAATACTAAGGTGCCTTGGTAATTACGCAACCATTCTTCTAGCCAATACACCGCTTCTAAATCTAAATGATTGGTGGGTTCATCCAATAACAATAAATCAGAGCGACACATTAAGGCCTGTGCCAAATTTAAACGCATCCGCCAGCCACCTGAAAATGAGGTAACAGCTAGATTTTCTTGGTCCGCAGAGAACCCTAAACCATGTAACAACCGACCAGCCCGACTGCGCGCCGTATAACCATCAATCGCGGCTAATTTATCGTGTAATTCACTTTGAGCATGACCATCATGTGACGATTCTGCCTCAACTAATTGTTGCTGCAAATCCATATACTCCGCATCACCTTGCAACACATAATCAATTGCCGACGTATCAACAGCAGGTGTTTCTTGTGCCACATGTGCAATCACCCATGATTCAGGGATCGACACACTGCCATGATCAGCATGTAATTTATCTTGGAATAAGGCAAATAAGCTGGATTTTCCCGTGCCGTTTGCCCCCGTCAACCCCACCTTTTGTTTAGGGTGGATCGTTAGATTGACAGATTCAAATAACAGCCGTACACCACGGCGAACAGAAAGTTGATGAAGTTTTATCATGGCGTGTAGTTTAACAGCTGGCGTCTTTTACTGCTAAATTACACACGTTGATATAGAGTATTTTAAGGGTAACGTCCCATTTAATTCTGATTTTTGGACTTGATTTTTGTTGAATATTACGAGTGATAAATTTAATATGGTGGCTCTGTAATTGTCACCATACTAATAGCTGTACTAATTTTATAAGGTTGAAATCCTGTCGATGGTTTAAGCGATTGCACTAGAATCAACGGGGTCACGCTGAACCTCCCCTAGCTTAATGTGCGTTAAAGGGAGCGTTACCCTTAAAATAAGACGGTGAATTCACCTTGCTAATTCCATAACTTCATAGTAATTTTTTCTCATAAAATCAAAGAGAATATCTAAAAACTCGGCTCCTGATGATCGATTATCTCTAATGTTTTCCAGATACATTATTAAAGAGAACAAATCTCGTACAATGAAGTTATAATGATTTTTCTGCTCATTATCACTGTATATTTGCTTTCTACTGCAAAGGTTTATAGAGCTCTCAAAAGTTTGCAATTCTTTAATTACTTCCAAATGAATCATGTTGGAAGCTTTGGATACATCAACTTTCGATATATCTACAATGGGGAAAACTTCTTCCTTCATATATTTTCGGAATTTTTGGACCGTGATTTCACATTCTTCAAAAGTAATGTCCGTATAGTTTTTATCGGCATCAGTATCAATGCATCCAAGCAATAAAACTGTCAAAGTAATAATCAGTGTTAATTGTGCTTTATGTGTCATGTTCATTTCATTTTGTATCTTGTAGATTGAGTTACGTAAGAGCTAAATTTATCACACACTCACTGGCAGCTGCCAATTAATGCAATCAATCGAATCTGACCCCATTGATTTGATTGATTTTGACGTAACTAACTATATTATCCTTTTCACACCTATTAGCTTCCAAAAATAAGCTGGTTCCGCTACAATGATTTCATTGCTATCAATGATTGTTTATGGGAGGAGGTATGGCTAGTATTACAATTAGAAATTTAGATGAATCAGTTAAAGCCAAGTTGCGTATTGTTGCCGCTAATCACGGTCATTCTATGGAAGAGGAAGCGCGTACAATTTTACGAAATACACTCAATAATGAGACCATAAGTGATAAAACTTTAGGCCAGAAAATACACCAACGTTTTATGGCCGCGAATGTTGAGATGCCAGAACTGCCTAAACGGAGCGACTTACCAAGAGCAGCTGAGTTTGATATATGATTGTATTGGATACCAATGTCCTATCTGAACTGATGAAGTCTCAGCCTTCAAACTCAGTAATCTCATGGTTAGACAATCAAGTAGTATCAACACTCTATATCACAGCCATTACGGTTGCAGAAATTCTCTATGGCATCGCTAGATTACCTGAAGGAAAACGAAAATCGGGACTGTTCACTGCGGCAAGTGAAATGTTTGATCAAGACTTTGGCGGTCGGATATTGGCTTTTGATAGTCAGGCAGCAGTGCTATACGCAGATCTCGTTAGCAGCTGTGAAGCATCAGGCCGGCAAGTAAGTATGGCTGATGCCCAAATTGCAGCAATTTGCCAGTTGTATGAAGCCAATATAGCAACACGAAACATCAAAGACTTTGAGCCGTTTAACTTTAATGTGATCAATCCTTGGCAGTAGCTATCAATGAAACATCATATTATCTACCCGTGCTGAATTTCATTCGCACATGATAAACGGCTGATTTCCTATCTCCACCTTTCGGAAATCAATCGAGCCTGAGCTTCCCAATTAATTTTAAACCTAACTATATCACACGCTCGCTGGCAATTTCCAATCAATAACTCCCCTACCATATTGTTTCAGATAACTATTTGCTTGGCTAAAATGCTGACAACCAAAAAAACCACGATAGGCTGATAAAGGTGATGGATGAGGCGCTTTTAATACACAATGGCGTGCGCTATCGATCATTGCTCCTTTCTTTTGGGCATAACTACCCCACAACATAAATACCACATGCTCACAGCGCTCATTTACTGTTGCGATTATTTTGTCGGTAAACTGCTCCCAGCCTTTGCCTTGATGGGCGTTAGCATTGGAATCTTCTACCGTTAACACAGCATTAAGTAATAAAACACCCTGCTCAGCCCAACTTTCTAAATAACCATGATTAACCGGTTCAATTTTAAGGTCGGATTGTAGTTCTTTATATATATTGACTAAGGATGGCGGTGTTTTTACCCCCGGCAACACCGAAAAACATAAACCATGTGCTTGATTGGGTTGATGATAGGGATCTTGTCCTAGAATAACGATTTTCACTTCATCTAGTGGCGTGGTTTCTAGCGCATGAAACCAATTTGATGAGTACGGATAAATCATTTTGTGAGCCTCTTTCTCTGCACGTAAGAACTGTTTGAGACTCTGCATATAAGGCAATTCAAACTCAGCACTTAATGCTGACTGCCAACTGGGTGCATTTTCTAAGACCATAAATACTCCATAACTAGGGTTTGCAATAAATCATATCAAACTCGTATGCTTGCATGTAGTGTTAGTTACTGCTCGAACCACTTGTCTAGTTCAAAAAAGATGTGCATAATCGAACTTACTTCAATTGTGGGTAAGTTATGGTCAATAAAGTAAGCAAAACAAATTCGCAGTGGCAACAACAGCTTAGTGATGAGCAATATCGTGTGACGCGTGAGGCTGGTACTGAGGCGCCATTTTCGGGCAGTTATTATTTACATGGCGATATCGGTCAATATCATTGTATTTGTTGTAAGCAGCCATTATTTTCATCGCATGATAAATTCCATTCAGAATGTGGCTGGCCTAGTTTTTCATCACAAATTGAGTCGGGAGCCATATCACAACACACTGATTATACCCATGGCATGAGTCGTAAAGAAGTGCGCTGCCAGCATTGTGATGCCCATCTTGGCCATGTGTTTAATGACGGCCCTGCACCTTCAAATTTACGTTTTTGTATCAATTCTGTTGCTTTAGATTTTAATGCCGATAAGTGACTAGCCTCGCTCAACAAGCCGATGGACAGCGCGACCAAGTCATTGAGTGCCATGATTGTTCTCTGCCTCTTCACATTCCCGAATTACAACACAAACAAGAGGCTCATTGCCCCCGCTGTGGTTTAGAAATCACTAGCTTTCATCGTTCTACTGTTGATTATATTCTTGCCTATGCATTCACAGCATTATTATTTTTATTGGCAACGCTTCCTTTTCCATTTTTATCTTTTAGTGTCAAAGATCAATCTCAACAAATAGATATTATCCACAGCTTAACTTCGCTCATTCATTATGATTATATTGTGTTGGCATCGCTGGAAATAATTGCCATTTTTATTATTCCTTTCGTCATATTATGCGGTTTAATTTATCTGCTTATGCCTATTCGATTAGCGCGGCCGCCCCCGCCCTTTTCAGCTGAAATTCTTCGTTTAATTTTTACTTTATTGCCGTGGAATATGGCCGAAATATTTTTAATTGGCACATTAGTCAGCTTAGTTAAAATCACCTCGCTTGCTGATGTCTCTCTCGGCTTATCGTTTTATATGTTTATTCTTTTTTCTATTTTCATCGTGGCCACTACGGCACGTTTAGATAAGCTTCAATTACATAAAATATTGCATATCACGTCACACCATGCCTCCCTTAAAAAGCCCTATAGCAAACAATCTGTTTGGGCATTGCTTGTTACCGCGGTTATTCTTTATATTCCCGCAAATATTTTACCGATTATGACAACGCGGATTTTGGGTCGCGATCAGCCTAATACCATTTTAGGTGGCGTTGAACTACTCTGGCAACATGGCTCTTATCCTATTGCTATAGTTATATTTATCGCCAGCATCGTTATTCCCATCGCTAAAATAATTGCATTAGCATGGCTAAATTATTCTGTTCAAATTAAAAGTAGCGCTCACCACAAACAGCGTATTACCCTTTACCGCATCGCTGAATTTCTTGGTCGTTGGTCAATGATCGATGTATTTGTGGTGACTATTCTTGTCAGTTTGATTCAATTAGGTAACACTATGAGCGTTTATCCTGGTCCCGCTGCCTTTGCATTTTCTGCTGTGGTTATAATAACCATGCTGGCAGCAATGAGCTTTGATTCTCATTTAATATGGCACCCTGATAAAAACCAAATAAATAACAGGCTAAATAATGGCAATAGCGCACCCTAACTCACCGCAGAAAGCTGAAATTCGCAAAGGCAAAGCGATTTCTGCAATTTGGTTAATTCCTTTTATCGCACTTTGTATTGGCTTATGGATGGTCTATCATCAATGGCAAAGCCAAGGCGTCACCATTACTATTAATATGGTCTCTGCCGAAGGATTAGAAGCGAATAAAACAAAAATTAAAACTCGAAATGTTGATATTGGCGTAGTACGAAATATTGCATTAAAAGAAGGGCTTGATGGCGTGGTGGTCACCGTAGAAATTAATAAAGATGCGGCCTATCTTCTCACCGAGAATACTCAAATATGGGTCGTTTCACCTCGTATTAGTCATGAAGGTATTTCTGGCCTCGGCACTATTCTATCGGGTATTTATATCGAGCTTGCCCCGGGGGACAGTGAAACAAAATCCTATCAATTTATTGCCTTAGCAGGCCCACCGATTACTCCGGCTGGCACCCCTGGTTTGCATATTACGCTGAGTAGCCGTGATCAAACAGCCTATTCAATTGGTGACACCGTTCGTTATAAAGGGCTCTCTGTTGGTCAATTTGAAGATGTTTATTTCAATATTTTTGAGAAAAAAGTGTATTACAATGTCTTTATCAAAGCGCCTTACCATCGGCTTATTACCCAAAACACACGCTTTTGGAATATAAGCGGATTGAACGTTAATTTATCGGCAGAGGGCATTGATGTTCAAACTGGCAGCCTACAATCATTATTAAGCAATAGCATCACCTTTGATCAGCTTCAAGGTTTGCCCGCAACGCCCATCGACAGCCGTGCTTATTTTGAGATATTCCCTGACCAGGAATCAGCCATTGCGCCCATTTATGAACATTCGATCAAATATATTATTTTAGTCTCAGATACAGTGCGGGGCTTATATGTTGGTGCGCCTGTCGAATATCGTGGTATTAATATAGGTGAAGTACTGGCCATCGACGATCAGTCAGGTGACAGACACAGCTTATTTGATCAGGAATATAAGATTCCCGTGCTGATCTCCATAAAAGCCGGTAAATTAGGGCTAGAAGATACGCAAGAGGCGGTTAATGAAATCGTTTCTAAACAGAATACTTGGATAAAACAAGGGCTACGTGCAAAATTACAATCGAGTAATTTGCTGACGGGACAACTGTTTGTCAATTTACAATATTATCCTGACGAGCCGGCAGTTGAAACACACTATTTTGATAGTTATCTTGTTATTCCAAGCGTATTAGATGACTTTAGCCTATTTACACAAAGTACTGGTCAGTTACTTGATAAACTAAATAAACTACCTTTAGAAGACCTTACGACCAATGCCGCGGCAATGATTCATTCCTTTAACGAAACGGCACAAAGCTTAAATAATGTAAGTCATAACTTAGAGACCTTGTTATCTGATGCAAATAAACAGCAGCTAATAAACAACATCAATACCATGCTTGAATCTACAGCTAACTTTGCAAACACTTATTCTTCTGGTTCAGAAAGTGATACAAAAATACAAAACTCACTCAACAATCTGAATGAATTAATGACAAGCATTAAGGCTTTGGCTGACAATTACTCGGGCGGCTCAGAAAATTCTGAAACACTCAAACAAACATTAAAAAGTTTCGATAGTCTTGTACGAGAAATTCAGCCTCTAATATTAGAACTCAATAGAAAGCCTAACAGCCTTATTTTCTCGGGTGAACAAGCGCCGAATATTCAGCCTAAAGCAAGGAAGTAAAGTATGCGTATCATGTTTATATTATTAATAAGCTTGCTATCAGCTTGTAGCTCAACACCCACCACTCATATTAATTATTATTTATTAGATGCCAACACTGCAGATTTCGATACCAGCCCAGTAAAAAAGAATGGTAAAACAATAACACTTAATAAATTGCATCTTGCACACTATTTAGACAATACGCGTCTGCCACTATTGCAACATGACCAAGCTGTTATTTTTGCTAGCCAACACGTATGGGCAGAACCTCTATCGCTGAGTATTAAACGCATTTTAGTTCACGATTTTAAATACAATTCACCCTATCAATTGCGGTTAAATACGACACCTACTGCACAAAATAGTGACTATCAACTGCAAATAGAAATCAGCCATTTTTCGGCCACTGATGATTCAACCGTTATCCTCATCGGTAGTTATTGGCTTAATGAAAAAGAGCATTCTTTTCATTTTAAACGTGAATTAGCTTCTGATGGATTCAACCACTCGGTAGGCCAGCAAAGAGCACTAATCTCTGAACTCGTTAAAATGATTAGTAACAATCTCTAGTGAAATCTGATTGGTTTGTTTATATTGTTGAAGCAGAAAACGGTAATCTCTATACAGGTATAAGCACTGATCTAGAAAGACGCTTCGCTGAACACCAATCAAAGAAAGGTGGCGCAAAGTTTTTTCATTCAAGCCCCGCTAAACAAATAGTATTCCAAGAAACACACCCAGATCGTAGTAGTGCATCGAAGCGTGAAGCCGCTATTAAGAAGCTCACTCGTAAGGCAAAAATAGAGCTTATCGATAAACTATCACAAACCTCTCAAAACTAACGGAACCTACCCTTATCATGAAACCTATATTAATCTCCTCTCTTTTATTACTGTTACCCTTCACTCAATTATGTGCAAAAGTTCAATGTTCAAAAGATGTTGTTTGTATAGAAACACAATCAAAGGGTCAACAGATTTTATTCTATGCGATAAATAAAAAGGAACATAAAGTATCTATAAATATTGATGTGAAATCAACGGGAATGCGTGCATCCACAACGCTACCAAAAATATTTGTTTTAAAAGGAAAAGAAAAGCAATTTCTTTTATCTCTAGAACATGGACAGAAAGCTTGGAACTATAACTACCATTATGATTGGGCAAAAGGTGATTATACTGCAGTCCATGATACTGATTATGTGTATGACTTACCTTATGACAAGCAAGATAAATTCAAGGTCGCACAATCATGCAATGGCACCTTTAGTCATTTTGGCGAGTCTCAATATGCAATTGATTTTGTCATGCCTATAAATACACCAATACATGCTGCTAGAGAAGGAATAGTTATTGATACTAAAAATGATTCCTCAATAGGTGGTAATTCAAGATCTTATATGGACGATGCAAATTATGTATCGATTGAACATTCGGATGGCACATTAGGTCTCTATAATCACCTTAAAATGAATGGTGTTGCTGTAACTTTGGGCCAGTTCGTTACTAAAGGGCGGCTCCTCGGTTACTCAGGTAACACAGGATTTTCCGATGGGCCTCACCTTCATTTTGATGTAAAATCTTCTGATTCCAAAGGGAACCCCATATCCTTTCCTAGCCCATTTTTGACGGATAAAGGAATAATAACCTGCCCTAAGAAAAACACTTATCTGTCTCATCAAAAATAAGTGTATTCATGTTCTTAAGTCTAATAGAAAATATGCAAAATCTAATATCGCAGGTATAATGGTGGGTTATCTCAACCTTAATACTTCAGGAATACGATCTTGCTTACTACTGCAAATATCACCATGCAATTTGGCGCTAAGCCACTCTTTGAAAATGTCTCAGTTAAATTTGGCGGCGGCAATCGCTACGGCTTAATCGGCGCGAATGGCTGTGGTAAGTCAACCTTTATGAAGATCCTTTCTGGTGATTTAACACCGACATCAGGCAATATTAGTCTTGATGTAAATGAAAGCTTTGCGGTGTTAAAACAAGACCAATTCGCTTATGAAGATCAACGTGTTATTGATGTTGTTATTATGGGCGATGCTAAATTGTGGGAAGTGCATCATGAGCGTGATCGCATTTATAATTTGCCAGAAATGTCTGAAGAAGATGGCATCAAAGTCGCACATCTTGAAGGTGAATATGCTGAGATGGACGGCTACACTGCCGAATCTCGTGCCGGCGAATTGCTATTAGGTGTAGGCATTCCTACTGAGCAACACTATGGCCCAATGAGCGAGATTGCACCGGGTTGGAAACTGCGTATTTTGCTTGCCCAAGTATTATTTGCTGAACCTGATATTTTCTTACTTGATGAGCCAACTAACCATTTGGACATTAACACTATTCGTTGGTTAGAAGATATTATCAATCAACGTAACGGTACTATGATTATTATCTCGCATGATCGCCATTTCTTAAACAGCGTGTGTACGCATATGGCTGATATGGATTTTGGTGAACTGCGAATTTATCCCGGTAATTATGACGAATACATGTTGGCATCAACACAAGCACGTGCACGTCAACTCTCTGATAACGCCAAGAAAAAAGCACAAATCATTGAGCTGCAAGATTTCGTGCGTCGCTTTTCTGCCAATGCATCTAAAGCGAAACAAGCCACTTCTCGCGCCAAACAAATTGATAAAATTGAGCTTGATGATATTAAACCTTCAAGCCGTGTTAATCCTTATATTAACTTCGAGCAAGACAAAAAGTTATTCCGAAATGCCGTAGAAATTCAAAGCATTAGCCAAGGTTATAAAGGTGAAAAACTTTTATTTGAAGACTTTAAGTGTATGGTGGAAGTAGGCGAGCGAATTGCCATTATCGGCCCAAATGGTATTGGTAAAACAACCTTAGCTAAAACATTGGTGAATGAATTACATCCACAATCTGGTACCGTTAAATGGTCTGAAAATGCCAATATTGGTTATTACGCACAAGATCATGAAAATTTCTTTGAAAACGATCTCGACCTATTCGAATGGATGCAGCAGTGGGGCAAACCTTCGGATGATGAACAGGTTATTCGAGGTACACTAGGGCGTTTACTATTCTCTGGAAACTCAATTGACAAAAAAGCCAGTGTTTTATCCGGTGGTGAAAAAGGTCGCATGATGTTTGGTAAATTATTACTCCAAAAACCCAATATTTTAGTTATGGATGAACCAACCAACCATATGGATATGGAGTCAATTGAATCATTAAATATGGCCTTAAACCGTTATGAAGGTACGCTATTCTTCGTCAGTCATGATCGCGAGTTTGTATCATCACTAGCAACACGTATTTTTGATATGACCCCCGATGGCATTATTGATTTTGCCGGCACGTATGAAGAATATCTCGCCAGTCAAGGAGTAAAATAGTATGTCAGAAAATAATTATCCAGAGAAAAGTTGTGAAATAGATCGCTTGGTTACACATCCTAAATTAGTGGAAGCTACGCTAGCCGGTCAAAAAACTCAGCAACGCCGTGATGGGGTCTATGCCTACCCTGGTGAAACATTTGAGCTTGAAGGTGTAGAGTTCACTGTTACTTCTTTAGAGCAAAAAACCTTGGGCGATATGACTGATGACGATGCTCGAGCCGAAGGCTACCCAAGCATGGAAGCCTATAAAGCACTTATCCTAAGAATGCACGAAGGTATGAAGTGGAATGAAGTCCATAAAGTGTGGGTGCATAAATTTGAGAAGTCTGCTTGAGCACAAGTCTATGTATCCAAAGATAAGTAAACCTGAATTAATCGGTTCTTATGATGCCTCAGCCAAAGCAGGCGGCGGTTATGTCTGGGATGCTGTCCTTGAATACAGAGTATGGTGCTACCCTCGAGAGGGCGCTGAAGATTTAGAAGATGGCAATGACTACTATTATGTTTTCGAGACTTTTGAAGAAGCATTAGCATTTTCAAATAAAACAAAAGGTGCGCAAGATCCACTCGCTCTAGTTCTTCAAAAAGAGTACATAGATGAGCCTGAAGCAGGAAAATATAAGCATGTAAAAAAGCAACGCATAGCTGAATGGGCACCTGAATTTTTGAGCCGACCTCAAAGAACCGAAAAAACCATACCCGATTTTATGTCTCCAAATGCTCCCAGTAACAAATTAGATATCATTCGGGGCAATGCTTAAAGAAGCCCAAGCGAACTAATCCTCAATCCTAAAACCAACTTTAATCGTCACCTGCCAATATTTAACGCCACCTTCTTCAATATAGCCACGCGTATCAACCACATTAAACCAGTGCATATTTTTGACTGATGTTGCCGCTTTAGCAATGGCGTTTTGAATCGCTTGATCAGAGCTTTCAGTTGAGCTACCTGTTAATTCAATATGTTTATAAGTGTGTTCCATTTGTTACTCCTTTTTAGGATTTTATTAGCATAATTTTAGTCAATTATAGACCTATTTTAACAGTATGATTTAACTGTATTTTATTACAAATATCGCGTATAATATGTCGATTATTTTTCCGAAGTTGTAATTCCTCTTCCGCACACCCTCAGTTTTAGACTTAAAACTGACTTTCACAGGCGCATTCATGTCAGACTCAGAACAAACTCCCGTGGTTTTATTTTCAGATCTAGGTTTATCAGAACCTGTTCTTAAAGCCGTAAATCAAGCGGGTTACGAAACACCCTCTCCCATTCAAGCACAAAGTATTGCGCCTCTTCTTGAAGGTCGTGATCTTCTAGGGCAAGCACAGACAGGTACAGGTAAAACTGCCGCCTTCTCTTTGCCGCTGTTAAGCCGCATTGATGTAAAAGCTAAAACACCGCAAATGTTAGTGTTAGCCCCTACTCGTGAATTAGCTATTCAGGTAGCTGAAGCTATTCAAAGCTATGCTAAACATATGAAAGGCCTACATGTATTACCTATCTATGGTGGTCAAAGTGTTGGCATTCAATTACGTCAATTACAACGTAACCCACAAGTTATTGTCGGTACGCCCGGTCGAATTTTAGATCATATTCGTCGCCGCACCCTTAAACTCGGTGATTTAAAATCATTAGTTTTAGATGAAGCCGATGAAATGTTACGCATGGGTTTCATTGATGATGTTGAAACTATTTTAAAAGAAACACCTAATTCACGTCAGGTAGCCTTGTTCTCAGCTACTATGCCGGGGCCAATACACCGTGTGGCTACCCGTTATTTGAAAGATCCTGTTGAAATTCGAATCAAATCGAAAACATCAACAATGGAAACCATTAACCAACGCTACTGGCAAGTGACAGGTATGCACAAGTTAGAAGCGTTAACGCGTATTCTTGAAGTTGAAGAGTTTGATGCCATGATTATCTTTGTTCGCACTAAAAATGCGACCACGGAATTGGCTGAAAAACTCGAAGCACGTGGTTATTCAAGTTCAGCAATAAATGGTGATATGAATCAAGCAGCACGTGAAAAAGCCATTGCAAGAACAAAAAAAGGACAATTAGATATTCTAATTGCGACCGATGTTGCTGCTCGTGGTTTAGATATTGAACGTATCAGTCATGTTATTAACTACGATATTCCTTACGATACGGAGTCGTATGTGCATCGTATTGGTCGTACAGGTCGTGCTGGCCGTAAAGGTGAGGCGATTTTATTTGTGCAACCGCGTGAAAAACGCATGTTATTTGCTATTGAAAAAGCAACACGACAAACCATTGCCAAAATGCAATTGCCAAGTACTGAAGATATAGCTGATCGTCGTGTTATGCAGTTTACTGAGCAATTAAGCCAAACTATCGAATCTCAAGATTTAAGCTTCTTCCAAGAAGTAATTAGTAATTATCAAGAATCACATGATGCCGATCCGCTAGAAGTAGCTGCAGCATTAACCTACTTAGTACAGAAAAGCCGTCCACTTAAACCTGTTGTTCATGTTCGTCCACCCCGCGCAGAACGGGGGGACAATAGAGGCAAAGATCGTGAACGTGGCAGTCGTCGAGATCGCTCTGATCGTAGTGAACGTCCTAACAGAAGTGAACGCCCTTCTTCTCCACGTCGTGGAAATCAAGCGCCACATCGCAGCGAAGATGGTATGCAAACTTACCGCGTTGAAGTAGGTAGATCTCACGGTGTTGAAGTTAAAAATATCGTTGGAGCAATCGCTAATGAAGCGGGGATTGATAGTAAAGATATTGGTCGAATCAGCCTTCAAGATGACTATAGCACCATTGATTTACCGCAAGGTATGCCAAAAGACTTATTCCAACA
The DNA here is from genome assembly GCA_026988435.1 of Methylophaga sp. Lineage (GTDB taxonomy): Bacteria > Pseudomonadota > Gammaproteobacteria > Nitrosococcales > Methylophagaceae. The sequence continues at coordinate 2,284 of JALSLH010000071.1, read as the reverse complement.
ATTACGCAAAGTTTGGGTGGTCAATAAACAGTTAGAAATCAGTCTTGTTAATAATAATGACGCTTCTGCTGCTAGCGATGGCGAAAATACACATCGTAAACCAAAACGATCAGGTAAACCCCGTACTCGTGCACGTGATAAAGCGCGTCGTCCTAGCCAGAATCGTAACTAGCATGGATAATTAAGCCTCCTTTTTAGGGGGCTTTTTTTACTTAGAAACAATCTCTTTCACTATTGCGCATGGCATGTAAAAATAGTCTTTATGCTGAACATTATCTGGATCTTCTTTTTCACCACCGCTTTTATCGTTGCCCTGATAAAACTGTTTGCCTTTGGTGATACTGAAATATTTGGTCAATTAATGACGGCAATGTTCAGCCTGTCAAAAACCGCGTTTGAAATTTCATTGGGACTCACTGGCATTTTAGCCTTATGGTTGGGAATAATGCGAATTGGCGAACGTAGTGGTTTTATTGATTTACTGACCCGTGGCCTAACACCACTCTTCGCCAAACTAGTACCTGAAGTACCCAAAAACCATCCGGCTCTCGGTGCGATGGTAATGAATATGTCAGCCAATGCTTTGGGCTTAGATAATGCCGCGACACCACTTGGCATTAAGGCGATGAAAGAGTTGCAAAAACTCAATCCCTTAAAAGATACGGCTAGTAATGCTCAAATCCTATTTCTAGTAATTAATACTTCGGCTGTAACACTTTTTCCTGTCACTATTTTCACCTATCGTGCACAAATGGGGGCGGTGAATCCGACCGATGTTTTTATCCCTATTTTAATAGCAACTTATGCTTCTACACTCATGGGATTATTAGCGGTGTCTTATGTGCAAAAGATTAATCTATTAGATAAAGTGATTTTAAGTTATTTAGGTGGATTTACTGTGTTGGTTGTAGGATTGTTAACTTATTTCTCACACTTACCTCAAGCTGAAATGCTACAACAATCAGCCTTAATCAGTAATGTCATTTTATTCTCCTTAGTGATGTTATTTATTACGGGTGCTGTAGTTAAAAAAGTAAATGCCTATGAAGCCTTTATTGATGGCGCAAAAGAAGGTTTTGAAACGGCTATCACCATTATTCCCTATCTGGTCGCTATGTTGGTCGCTATCGGCGTATTTCGAGCTAGTGGCGCCTTAGATTTATTAGCCGATGGATTACGGCATATCGTGCTTGCTTTGAATTTCGATGATCGTTTTATTGATGCCCTGCCAACTGCATTAATGAAGCCCTTTAGCGGCAGCGGTGCACGAGCGATGATGGTTGATACTATGCAAACATATGGCGCTGATTCTTTTGCAGGGCGATTATCGTCAATCGTACAGGGTAGTACCGAAACAACATTCTACGTTTTAGCCGTGTATTTTGGCTCAGTAGGCATTAAAAATATCCGTCATGCCGCCGCGTGTGGATTAGCGGCTGATATTGCCGGAATTATGGCTGCCATCGGCGTTGCTTATTGGTTCTTTGGTTAAATAGAGATGTCAACTTCATCAACACTAATTGCAACAAGCAGACCACCATTTCTATTATTAACCCCTGCTATTTTATCTCTTTCCTATGCTATCAGCTATTGGCAACAAGGCAGCATTAATATCTGGCTAGCATTTCTAGTTATGATTGCGGCGCTATCTGCTCATATCAGTGTAAATACCTTTAATGAATATGCGGACTTTTCTAGTGGGCTTGATCTCAATACAAAGCGGACGCCATTTAGCGGTGGTAGTGGTGCTTTACCCGCTGATCCAAATTCGCTAGCTAAAGTTCAACTATTAGCATGGTCTAGCCTTATTCTCACCTCACTTATCGGTTTATATTTTGTTTATTTGCGAGGTTGGTTGTTAGTGCCGATAGGATTGGCAGGTATGCTCTTAATAACCACCTACACCTCACGACTCACAAAAAGTGCATGGCTATGTTTGATTGCTCCTGGCTTAGCATTTGGTCCAATCTTTATTATCGGTAGCAATTTAGTACTCACCGGTGCATATTCATCCAGTGCTACCGCTGCATCAATCCCATTATTTTTTCTTACCAACAACCTGTTATTGCTAAATCAATTTCCTGATATAGCAGCGGATCGTGATGCAGGACGAAATCATCTTCTTATCAAAGATGGATGCCATATTGCTAGTTATATATTTGGATTATTTAATGTATTAGCTTTTTTTAGCTTAGTCTTATTTGTGCAACTATCACTGCTACCAGCATGGACTTTGCTAGGCCTATTTCCTGCTATAATTGCTGTTACAGCTAGTGTTATCACC